>NZ_FNFP01000004.1 GCF_900100845.1 Natronincola ferrireducens
ATATACATATCTATGTCAAATTCCGTCATTCTTTTATAACTTCAATTTATTAAAAAAGTAATATTATCTCCTATTTCTTTATTCACCAATTTACACTAAGAAACATTGACCCCCTTAACTTATTATGATAACATGTTATCATAATAAGTTAAGGGGGGTGATACTATGCTAGATAGAATAGCTGGAGTTTTGTATGGAATGGCTATAGGTGATGCAATGGGAATGCCACCAGAACTATGGAGTAGAAAAAAAACAATAGAGGTTTTCGGTGAGATAAGGGACTTTTTAGATGGACATAAAATGAATAGCATCTCGTGTAATTATAAAGCAGGGCAATTTACCGATGATACAGCACAGGCCTTAGTTTTATTAGACTCATTGGAGAGTACAAACTTTGAACCCAATTATCAAGATGTTTCCCATAAACTTCTAGAATGGGCTGAACAGGAGGACGCTTTTAAACTTAATATTTTAGGGCCTACCTCTAAAGAGGCATTAAGACTTATTAAAAATGGAGAGTCTAGTCAAAACATATCAGATGTTGCTCTATCCAATGGTGCTGCAATGCGAATAGCTCCTATTGGATGCTTATTTACACCTGAGCAATCTAAATTACTCTGCAAATATGTATATGAACTTTCCAAAAGCACTCATTCAAGTGATATTACTATTGCAAGTGCCTGTATTATTGCTATGGCAATTGCTTCTGCTGTTACATATGGAGATCCAGAAAAGATGGTACATGATGCTCTTTTGGTGGAAGAATATAGCTTGTCATTAGGAGCTGAGACTTGTAGTCCATCTATAGGTTCAAGAATTAAATTAGGAATAGAATATGCACACCAATTTAAGCACGATGAAAAAAGCTTTATGACTAAGGTGTATGAGGTAATTGGAGCTAGTGTTTTAGCTTCAGAATCTGTTCCAGCTGCAGTTTCTATTGCATATTATGCCAAAGATGTAAAAAAGGCTTCTACCATGTGTGCTAATTTAGGTGGTGATACAGATACTATTGGGGCAATGGCTTCAGCAATATGCGGAGGATTAACAGGAGCAAAAGCAATACCTGCAGAATATATAGAAGTG
Source organism: Natronincola ferrireducens (assembly GCF_900100845.1). Classification (NCBI taxonomy): domain Bacteria; kingdom Bacillati; phylum Bacillota; class Clostridia; order Peptostreptococcales; family Natronincolaceae; genus Natronincola; species Natronincola ferrireducens. Next base: position 1,087 of record NZ_FNFP01000004.1, read on the forward strand.
ATAGAACAAGCAAATACAGCTGATTTAAGACATTATATTCATCTATTAAATGCAAGGAGGGGTCAAGTATGATAAAAAAGAATCTTATTATCGGAGCAACAATTCTAGATATTATCATGGAAATTCCAAGACTCCCTAAGTCAGGAGAAGATGTATATGCTAAAAACCAAATTATGAGCATAGGAGGATGTGCTTATAATGTAGCAAATATCCATAAAAATTTTAATGCACCTTACACATTATTTGCTCCCATTGGAAGAGGTATTTATGGGTCCTTTATTGAATCAAAGCTTATTGAGATGGGTCATGAAATTCTTATTAAATCAAATAAAAAGGATAATGGATATTGTCTTAGTTTTGTGGAAGATAATGGTGAGAGGACCTTTTTAACATATCCAGGAATTGAGTGTGAATATTCATCAGAATGGTTTGATCAGATTAATCCATTAGATTATAAAGGAGTTTATATTTCAGGGTATGAGATAGAAGGAGAAGGTGGACAAGCTATTATCGATTTTCTTGAAAGAAATACTCACCTTTCTATTTATTTTGGACCTGGACCAAGGATTACATATATTGAAGATTGGAAGTTAGAAAAGATTTTTTCCTTAAACCCCATTATTCATCTTAATGAAGCAGAAATTAAAGAATATAAAAAAGAACCTTCTATAGAACAGGCCATTGTCAGAATTGAAGAAAAAACAAAGTCTCCTGTAGTTGTTACCTTAGGAGGAGCTGGAGCCTGTTTATATGAAAACAAAAGATTTATAACCATTCCTGCAATTTCTACAAAGGTAGTAGATACCATAGGAGCTGGCGATAGTCATATTGCTACAATAATGGCGATGCAAACCTTTGGAATGAGTCTTCAAAAGTCTTGTGCATTGGCAAATCAAATTGCAGCAAAAGTCGTATCTACAAAAGGCCCTACGCTTAACAAAAACCTATTTAGGGAAGGAGAATTTATTTATGACAATTGCAATGAAAATTAAGAATTATTTTGAAGATTGGAGTAAATTTGAAATTTCTTGGTTAGTTATTTCTACAGTTGTTATGATTGGGTTAAGTGTTGCTTGGGGAGATAACTTGATGGCTCTTATAAGCGGGATCACAGGGGTAATTGGGGTAGTACTTTGTGCAAAAGGTAAAATTAGCACATATTTTTTTGCTACAATTAATGTTACCCTATATGCATATATTTGTTGGGGAAATAACTTATATGGAGAAGTGATGTTAAATTCACTGTACTTTTTACCTATGAATGTTGTGGGATTTCTTTTATGGAGAAAAAATAAAGGGGATTCTGGAGATATAATTTGCAGAAAGCTTACTCCAAAGCAAATTGGTATGATGATATCAGGTTTAACCATAGCTGTTTTTATATATTGGAAGTTTTTAGTATACCTGGGGGGAAATCTTGCTTTAATCGATGCTATGACAACAATAGTTTCAGTAGTTGCTTTAATTCTACAGGTTACACGCTATGCAGAACAATGGTTGTTATGGATTGTAGTTAATATTACTTCCATAATTATGTGGATATTGTTACTAGGAAGTGATACTTCTGCTGTTACGATGGTTGTAATGTGGGGAGCATATCTCTTAAACTCTATCTATGGTTATTATAATTGGGTTAAATTAAGTAAAGAAGAAGCTATCGCTTAAAGAAGTATCCAATGATAATAAATGTATTTAATTCTGAAAAATAGAAATAATGATACTGCATAAATAATAAACCTGTACTCAGCAAGAGTTTAAGACAAATCATGCCTTAAACTCGGCTCTTTATCAATAATTGGGGTGGGATTCCTTTTGATCCCGCTCCTTTGTTGTATTAGGGCCTATTTTAATGTGATAATAGGGTTCTATTTAAGTTTGGGTACACTTAATAAACCTAGCTAAAATATAGGCTTTTACTGTTATTTAGTAAGTACCTAAGTTTTGTACAAATAACTAAGCTGTATTTAGAAAATCATGGAAACTTAATTGAACATACTTAGGTTGTAATGCTTCAACAAATAGTTTTGCCAGCTCTGATAAGCTAGGCACAACAATCTCAACATGATCCTTTAATTCCATTACCTTAGCAGGAATTGAACCTAGTTTTTTTATCAGTGAATGAACCCCCATATCCTTGAGCTTAGATGTGCTAAAGGCTGTATTTTTCATCAAGCTAATCAGGTTATGACTGATAAACACTAACCATGAAAATCCATAAATTCCATAGAATTTAGATGCTCTTAAATTCTTAATACCATATACTTCTTTACAGGTTCTAAAGAAGGCTTCTATGGTTTGTCGGTCATTGTAAAAGTGAAATAGTTGGATTGCACTCATTTCTTTAGCTCTGATGTTGGTGAGTAAATGAGAATATTTAGTTTGTCCATCGTTTCCAACGAATTCACAAACAATGATTCTTAAACCTGTAGAGCTAGGAATTTCTGCAACATGCACTTGGATATTTATTTTTTGCCACTGATGTTTCTTCACTGATTTTGCAAGATTTTTGGATTGCTGAGTTGAAAACCCTTTTACTACAAATTTGGCTCCTGTAGCTTTAAGCATTTGGATATTTTCAAAGGAGCCATAGCCTGAATCAGCTCGAATAATCAAGCTATCCTCGGGTAAATGTTCCTTGAATTTAAAGGTAGTTGCTTTGAATAAATTTTCAAATCTACTGGTACAGGAGGTATTACCTGGATCAAGAAACATAGAAACTGTTTCGGCTGTATCCCCTACAAAAGCAGCAGATAGTTGATAACCCTTTTCACCTCTTTTTCTAGGAAAGTAGCCTTTTTCAGCTAATGCATAGGTTCTGCCAGAAGCTACAAGACCACTCATGTCAAAGTCTACAATGACAGGATCTTTACTTGATAGGGCTAGGGCATTTTCCATAAAGAAGTTGTGATGAATAAATTCCAATTGATCTATATTGGTCTCATCAAACCTACTCAAGAAACGATTAATTTGAGATTGGTCAGGGAATTTATCCATTCCTAGGAGCTTAGTAGCCATTGTATCAGGAACTAGCTTTTCATTGATGTCACTAGTGTAGCTGCACCCCATTACAATGGAAGCAACTAGGGTTTGTAATCTGTTGAGATTTGTATAGTTGACACTTTTCATTTTCAAGTTAAAGGATTTAAAAGCATCGAAGAAATTAAGTTTATTAGCAAATTGAATTAAAGAAACAAGCCACGCAGAAGTATTTACCACTTTATTCTCATCTAGTTTGAATGATATACTTTTCATAGGTGAGATACCGCCTTTCTTAGAGTTTTTTTGGGGATAAAAAATACTTCTATGGGCGGGTTATTCTCACCTTTAGTTGTTTTTTGGTAATGTTGTCATGGTAAACTTAGGAAAATGCTATGGTTTTGTTTGTACAAAATCTAGGTAACTAGATAATAAAATTAAACGTACATAGGTTTTAAACATCAAAGTGTATATAATCGAATTTTGGGCATAATACATTCTAAATTCTTTGACATTTGATTTCTTTATGATTATAATAATTGTAATACAAAATATAATATTAAAAAACCATGAAGAGAAGAGTAAATATAGGAAGTAATTTTAGCGAGTCGGTGGTGGTGGAAGACCGATATGAAGCCTATATCGAAGAACATCTCTGAGTTTCTAACCGAAAGCCTATGCAAGTAGATTTAGACGGAACCACACCGTTACTTAGTGGACAGTATAACTTGTACTGATATGGAGCCGGTCATAATTATGACAATTAGGGTGGTACCGCGAAGCTATAGCCTTCGTCCCTTTATTTCTAGGGATGAGGGCTTATTTTATTTATTTTTAAAACTATATGAGGAGGAAAATTTATGAAATCTGTACTGATTAAGGATATTTATCGAAACACAGAAAAATATGAAGGTCAAACAGTAATAATTGAAGGTTGGATTAGAACATTAAGAGCATCAAAGGCATTTGGGTTTATTGAAGTAAATGACGGTAGCTTTTTTAAGAATATTCAAGTTGTATTTGAGGAGGGTCTAGAAAACTTTGCTGAAATATCAAAGCTTTCTATTAGCACATCTATTAGAGTAGAAGGGAAGCTAGAGCTAACACCTGGGGCTAAACAACCCTTTGAAATTAAAGCAATAAGCATTGATGTAGAAGGTAGTTCCAATAGCGAATATCCGTTACAAAAGAAAAGACATTCCTTTGAATTTTTAAGAGAAATTGCTCATTTAAGACCTAGAAGCAATACTTTTTCAGCGGTATTTAGAGTACGCTCTTTAGCTGCTTTTGCAATTCATAAGTTCTTTCAAGAAAGAGGATTTGTTTACACCCACACTCCAATTATTACGGGAAGTGATGCAGAGGGAGCAGGAGAAATGTTTAGAATTACAACATTAGATCCTAAAAATCCTAAAGTAGATGAGCAGGGAGAAGTTGATTTTACAAAGGACTTCTTTGGTAAAGAAACAAGCTTGACAGTTAGTGGACAGCTGCAAGGAGAAGCATACGCATTGGCTTTTAGAAATATATATACTTTTGGACCAACATTTAGAGCTGAAAACTCCCACACCGCTAGGCATGCTTCTGAATTTTGGATGATTGAGCCTGAAATAGCCTTTGCAGATTTAGAGGATAATATGGAATTAGCAGAGGAAATGTTAAAGTATATTATTAATTACGTAATAGAAAATGCACCAGAAGAGATGGAGTTTTTTAATAACTTTGTAGATAAAGGTTTGTTGGATCGTCTAAACAATGTTGTAAATGCAGAATTTGCCAGAGTCACTTATACAGAAGCAATAGAGCTTCTTAAAAAATCTGGACAAACCTTTGAGTATCCTTTAGAGTGGGGCTGTGATTTACAAACAGAGCATGAGAGATATTTAACAGAAAAAATATTTAAAAAACCTGTATTTGTAACGGATTATCCAAAGGATATTAAGGCCTTTTATATGAAGTTAAATGAAGATGGCAAAACGGTTGCAGCTATGGATTTACTAGTACCAGGGGTTGGAGAAATTATTGGTGGAAGCCAAAGGGAAGATAAGCTTGAATTACTAGAACAGAGAATGGATGATATGGGACTTAATAAAGAAGATTACTGGTGGTATTTAGAGCTTAGAAAATATGGCAGTACAAGACATGCTGGATATGGTTTAGGTTTTGAAAGGGCTATTATGTATTTAACAGGGGTATCTAACATTAGAGATGTTATTTCTTTCCCAAGAACCCCTAAATCAGCGGAGTTTTAATTTCAATTTAGAAGACTATAAAATAATTAGGTCATTGATTACTCAATGACCTAATTTACTATACAAGGAAAACCTCCTATTGCAAAATAAAGTTAGGTCTGACCAACCAACATTAAATCACAAAGGAGGTATCTTCAATAGATAGGAATAATTTAGCAATACCAAGTGGAATTGTAAATATCCCATAGTGTTTCCTCCAAAATATAGAAGGTAAATTGTTTGTGGAAAGGCTATGTTAAAGATAGATGTTGATAGTGTATAAATAAAACTATGACAAGATATTGAGGGATTGTCACTCTGGGCATAGCCAAGAGTCTAAGAGTCTTAGGTCCTTCGGCTCCCTTAGGATGACAGAATTCAAAAATTCATAGAAGGTGAAAATCAACAACAGCGTTTAACAGAGCTATGGAAAAAATAAAAGAAGATATGGCAACAATTATTAGAAAGTTATGTAAGTTTAAGGGGGAAGTATTTTAAAATAATCTTCAGGAGCATTGATAGAGGAGGATAAAATGAAAAGAGAAAAGGTATCTTTAATAGAGTGTAGAGAATATGATTATAAATTTGTTAAGAAATCGATTGTAGAAAGCTTTAACAATTTAGGGGGAATAGAAAAATACATAAATAAGGGGGATAAAGTGCTTTTAAAGCTGAATCTTTTAATGAAAAAGAAACCAGAGGAGGCTGCAACAACCCACCCTATATTTACCAAGGCTTTAGCTGAGGTGTTGATAGAATATGGAGCAGAGGTAATAATAGGAGATAGTCCTGGAGGACCCTTTAATGAAAGAATGTTAAAGGGGGTCTATAGAGTGTGTGGAATTGATGAAATCGCCATGGAGACAGGGGCTGTTCTTAACTTTAATACAAATAGCATGGAGGTTGCCAATCCTCAGGGTAAATACCTTAAGCAGTTAACTATAGTGGAAATCCTTAAAGAAGTAGATAAGGTTATTTCTGTTTCTAAATTAAAAACCCATGGATTTGCAGTATTTACTGGAGCTGTAAAAAATATGTTTGGAATAGTCCCAGGGCTTATCAAAGCTGAGTATCATTTAACTATGCCTGAGATAGAAGAGTTCTCTGATGTTCTTGTTGATATTTGCTTATGTGGTAAGCCTACGTTGTCCTTTATGGACGGAATAGTTGGTATGGAGGGCCATGGACCATCTGCTGGAGAACCAAGGGAAATTGGAGCAATTTTGGCATCTCCAAGCCCCTATCATTTAGATGTTGTGGCAGCATCCATTATAAACCTAAAACCCATAGAGGTCCCCACCATTAAACGTTCCATAGAAAGAAATCTATGCACAGGAACCCTTGAGGATATTGAGATAATTGGAAAAGATATAAATAAATTTGTTATAGAGGATTTTATAATACCCAAAACTAGAACACTAAAGCTTACAACCGATGGTATGCCTAAATTTTTAAAAACCTTTATAGATAATATGAGCAGGCCAAAGCCTATATTTAGTTATGATATATGTATTGGTTGTAGAGACTGTGAGGAAGCCTGTCCTCCAAAAACAATAACAATGAAAAATAATAAACCAGTTGTTGATTTAGAAGGATGTATACGATGTTTTTGTTGTCAGGAGTTGTGTCCTCAAAAAGCTGTGGAAATCTATAGGCCTTGGTTGGTAAGAAAAATGATTAAGTTTTAAAAGTGATAAATTTCTATTAAATCCAAAATACAAGAAGAATTAAAAACATATTGTCATCCCTTAAATCCTCCGCAAAAACGAAAATAAAGTCCCTTAAGTATGGTTTTAACAGTTAAACTATTAGAAGAATTCATAAAAAAGCTAACCATAGATACTTAGGAAAGGTTGTTGTTTCATAAAGGGGCAATCACATGTATAATTGCAACAAATCTTTCATAAATATTGACAAATTTCCCTATAAATATTGACAAATTTACAAAATATGTCATGATTAGAATATATAATAAAAATATCCTATATTATACATAAATTTAGGTTATTATTGTAAGGAGGAGTATAAGGTGAAGAGTATAAAGACAAAACTTATTATTTATTTTTCAATTCTTATTTTATTGGTGTCTATTGTTTTTAGCTTTATGTCCATAACAACAGCGGGGAACGCTGTAACAGAGGAAGTAGAACATTCCTTGGAGTTACTGGCAGAGGAGGGTGCCAAGTTAATCAAAACTCAGCTCCGTGTAGATATGGCTATATTGGAAACAATTGCCCAAAGGGATGAAATTATCACCATGGATTGGGAAATACAACAAAGTGTATTGAGTGGAGAGCTTGACAGACAATCCTTTAATGCATTGGGGGTTATTAACCTTGACGGGACTGGAAGCTACAGCAATGGCATTCCACTGGACTTAAGAGGTAGAAACTATGTGGAGGCAGCCCTAAAGGGAAAAACAACTGTATCTAATGTTGTTATAGATCCTGTAACAAATGGGCCAGTGGTAATGTTGACTACACCTATAAAGAACAGTGGTATAGTTGTAGGGGCTTTAATAGGCAGAATGAATGTTTTTTTCTTAAGCAATCTAATTACTGATATGGGTTTTGGTGACCAAGGGTATGCCTACATCATCGATGAACAGGGAACTATCATATCTGATGCAGATATCAATAGGGTAATCAACCAATGGAACCCTATAATTGAAGCAGAAGAGGATGAGGAACTCAAGTCAGTAGCAGAAAATTTTCAAAAAATTATTGAAGAAAAAAATGGTACCAGTACTTATATCTATGGAGGTAACGACCTTTATTGTGGATTTGCTCCTATAGAGGAAACAGATTGGACTATAGTCATTACTGCCACCAGGGATGAAGTCTTAGATGCTCTACCATCATTACAAAGGAATATTATCATAGTAACCCTTATGGTTTTAATCGTCAGTATTATTGTCTGTTGGGTGGTGGGTAATTCCATTGCCAAACCAATTATTTTAACTGCTAAGCATGCCGAAAAAATTGCAAATTTAGACATTACCCAGGATATTTCTAAGAAACTCCTCCAAAGAAAAGATGAGATTGGCTCCTTATCCCGGGCATTTCAAACAATTACAGATAACTTAAGGTCATTTATAAATCAAATAGCAGATACTTCTCAACAAGTGGCCTCTTCATCACAACAGCTTACCGCCACCAGTCAACAATCGGCTATGGCGGCAGACGAAGTAGCTAGAACTATTGAAGAGATTGCTAAAAGTGCTAATGAGCAGGCTAAGGATACAGAGAGCGGTGTCTTAAAAACAGATGAGCTAAACAAAATTATAGAAAAAGATGTAAGACATATGGAACAAATCAATGAGGCTATGAAACAATTAATAATTCTAAAGGATCAAGGGGTAGAAATCATCAAAGCATTAACGGATAAAACCCACAGAAGCCATGAAGCGGCCCAGGCTATTTATGAAAGCACCGTAGAAACCAATGGAAATGCCGAAAAAATTGGTGAAGCTAGCAGGCTTATTGAAAGCATTGCCGAACAAACCAATTTATTAGCATTAAACGCAGCCATCGAAGCTGCCAGAGCTGGGGAAGCAGGTAAAGGCTTTGCTGTAGTTGCTGAAGAAATTCGTAAGCTAGCTGAACAATCAACCCATTCAGCAAAGGAAATAGATGATATGGTAAGGAAATTGCAAAGTACTTCCCAAAGCACTGTAACAACTATGCAAGAAGTTTCATCTTTTATTAAGGAACAGGTTACAAGTGTAGACATGACAGAAAGTAAGTTTGAAGGTATTTCCAACCAAGTAGAGTCAGTGACCAATATTGTAAACCAGTCGTTAATGGCTGTAGAGGAAATGGTTATAAAGAAAGATGAACTTGCAGATGTTATACAGAATTTAGCAGCAATTGCTGAAGAAAATGCAGCAGGAACCGAGGAGGCTTCAGCATCGGTAGAAGAACAAACAGCATCTATGGAGGAAATAGCTAACTCAAGTGACTCATTGGCACGATTAGCAGAGGAAATGCAAGATAGCATTGGTAAATTTAAGTACTAACACACAAATATATTTTTAGTAAATAGAGGTTTAAAATTGAGGAAATAAACAATTCTGTTTTATGATTAAGAAGATGCTTATTTTTACAAAAACAAAAATTTTACCAAAACTTACATAATACTTACAGAACTATAGACAAGTTAATTATACTCGTTTAAAAACCGCTGTCACCTATGATTAGGAAGAATGGCGGTTTTTTTATAACCAATAGATAATACTATCCTGTGGATTAATATTATCCTTGCAAAATCTATCTTGATAAAATAAAATGCTAGGTGAAAAAGAGAAATTTATAAAAAAATGAGGTGAAGCCCGTGAGTGTAATTTTAATTATAGAAGATGAAGAGCCTATTAGGGAGTTAATTAAGTTGAATTTAGATATGGTAGGCTATGAAATATTAGAGGCTTGCGATGGAGATGAGGCTCTTCATTACATAAACAACCATAAAATAGATCTGGCACTTTTGGATATTATGCTTCCAAAGCAGGATGGGTACCAGTTACTTCCCCAAATATTAAAGAAAAACATTCCTACCATTATGCTAACAGCTAAAGATGGATTGAAGGATAAAGTTAAAGGTTTAGATATGGGGGCAGATGATTATATTACAAAGCCATTTGAAGCTGTAGAACTTTTGGCAAGGATTAAATCTGTTTTGAGAAGATCAGAGAAAGAAAAAATAAAAGTAAGGATGGATGATATTGAAATATGTTTAGAGGAATGGAAGGTTTTAAAGGATGGTAAAGAGATGGATCTAACTTATAAAGAGTTTGACTTACTACGCTTATTAATTGAAAATAAAGGAACTGCTATGTCACGGGAAAGATTACTGGAGTTGGTGTGGGGCTATGAATTTGAGGGGAATACTAGAACAGTTGATATGCATATCCAGCGACTTAGAAACAAACTTGGCACGGATAAAATTAAAACCATCTATAAAGTTGGATACCGCATGGAGGGTTAGAGAATGAAATTTGGTTGGAAAATTTTTTTTCTTTGTATGGCAATTTATGTTGCTTCCCTAGCCATTATAGGGGTAGTGGTTACTGAAAACACATATAACAGCTTATTAAAAAAGGAAATAGAACGGAGTTTAGAGGAAGAGAGCAATCTTCATTCAACTTTGGCACTGTATTTACTAAATAATCAGCGGATTGCTGCAGAAAAAATAGAACTGAAAAATTATAGTAAAAGTATGGTTGACATGATTAAGGCTGATAGAAATTATTTAGAGATATTTGATGAAAACCTAGATCTTTTAGCTACAAATGCTCCAAAAGCTTGGTTTTTGAATAGGGAAGAATTAGAAGCAGCTTTACAAGGACAGAAAAACTTTGTTCTGAGGAGAGATGAGGAACAACTCTATTTATTTGTCTCGAACCTATTAGAGATTAATGAAGAGAAAATTGTTTTAGCCCTCGTAAAAGATATCACCCATGTGGACTATCATCGTAGAGAGTTACGGCTATTTTTTACGAAGATTGGACTATTGGGCTTAGTTTTTGTTGCACTGATTACCTGGGGCTTAAGCTCAATACTTTTAAAACCCGTTAGAGAATTAAGTTTAACTGCCCAAAATATTGCATCGGGAAATTATCATGTTCGAGCTAAAGTTAATAGAAGGGATGAAGTAGGACTGTTGGCAGAGCAATTTAACATCATGGCTGATAAAATCGAACAAAAAATCAGTCAATTAAAAGCAGAAGGACAGCGGCAACAACGTTTTATTGATAATCTTACCCATGAACTTAGAACACCCCTTACATCAATTATAGGCTATGCAGAGTTTTTGTTAAAGGCACAATATAATTCTGATATATTTAAAAAGGGATTAAGTTATATCTACTCCGAAGGAAATCGTATATTGAAATTATCAAAAACGTTAATGGACATGATTTTTGTTCGGGAAAAGTCGTTACAGCTCCAAGAGGAGTCCATAATTCCTCTACTGCTAGAGGTGGAAAATATTATGAGAGTAAAGGCAGAAAAAGAAGGAATCATCTTAACAGTAGAGGGTAAAGATACTTTTGTATTAATAGATAGAGAATTATTTAAAGTTGTTGTTACAAATTTAGTAGATAATGCTATAAATGCTAGCAAGGTGGGACAAAAGGTTACTATAGGAGTTGAGGAAACACCAGAGGATTTATGGGTTTTTGTGATGGACGAAGGAAAGGGTATGGAAAAATCTGAAATAGATAGGGTGACAGAGCCTTTTTATAGAATTGATAAATCTCGGTCTAGAAAAGAAGGGGGTATTGGTTTAGGATTAGCTATTTGCTATCAAATTACAGAGCAACATGATGTTAATATGGAGATAGAAAGTGAGGTTGGAGAAGGAACAAAAATAAAAATTATTTTCCCTCAAAAATTTTACAAAAACTTTACAAGTCAGATGCAAATTTGATAAATCTCTTTGCTACAATAGCTTATGTAAAGAAAATATAGAGAGGGAGGATATTAAAATGAAAAAAATAATTTCACTTTTATTAGTTCTTGTATTAGGGTTAACATTAATGGTTGGTTGTGGTAACAATGAAGAGCCAGCTGCAGATCAAACTGAACCAGCAATAGAGGGAGAAGTATCTGTTGAAGACGAAACTGAAGAAGACGTAGAAGCTGAAGAAGACGTAGAAACTGAAGAAGAAGCTGAAGTTGAAGAAGAAGTTGAAGAAGAAGTTAAAGAAGAAGAAGTTGAAGAAGAAAAACAAAATTAATTGGATGATGGAATTAGAGACCTTTTTAAACAGGGGTCTCTTTTCTTTATACCTGAAAAAATGTATAATTTAAAAAGTAATGGACGAAAGGAATGGTAAAATTGAAGAAAATTACTTTTTTTCTTTTTTTAATACTTATTTTAGGGGGATGTACTCACCAGGAAGTAAAAGAAGGTCAAGTTTATGTGGTGAAGGATGATGATTATATGGAGGAGCAGGTGGGTGATATATTAAATATTGAAGGAAGAATCCCCTTTCAAAAATATGTCAACCAAAGCTTTGTAGATCAAATGGAGATAGACCAAATTTTGTTGACCATTGCTCCGAATGGAAAAGAACTATATTTCATGGAGAGAATTGAAACCCATGATTTTACCCAAGTCATTAAGGGAAATACAGGGGAGCAGGTTAGGATTATAAGAAAAGACATAACTACTAAAGATCAGAAGATTGTGATACAAAACATTCCTTTTGTCTCTAAGGTGTCGTGGAATATAGAGGGAGACATGGTGGCCTTTGGTGGTGGAGGGATACTGACAATTTATGATAGAAAAAATGAAAATACGATTATGAAAGAAAAGCTAGCACAGGATAATATCACTAATTTTTTTTGGTCTCCTATTGATGCAAGCAAGCTTTACTCAGAACAACAGGATTTAGCGAATGGAAGTATCTACTACCTCACTTCTCAAAAAAAAGTAGAAGCCTATGAAACTAGAGAAGAAACCTACTATAAAGGAAAATTAGATAGCAATTACTATTATGGGACAAAGTGGGATTTAGGTAATGGAGATATTAAAACAGTTATCCTAGACAAACAGGGAAAAATCATAAAAGCTCTAAACTCAGGGAGATTCAGAGATGCATATGAAAAATCGCTAGTATTGGTTGGTGATGGAGGGTTTGGTTTATTCTACATCAAAGATATTAATAACTCTCAAGAAGTAATAACTTTAACTGAAGAGTATATCTATGATGTTAAATTTATTGCTGATGGTAATATTGCCTATACTACAAAGGCAGAGGACATAGAAGCCAATTTATTTTACTTAAATATAGTTAACAATAGTGGAAGACAACTGAAAAAATCAAAGGTTTATGGAGGTAGCATTGCTGTATTACCGGATGGGAAAACCGGTTATATTAGCGGACCCCAATGGCAGCAGGTGGACTTTGTTGAAGCCAAGCTGATTACGGATAGCTTAGGAGAGGAAGAAGAATTAGATGAGATAAAGGACATATATAAAGGAATTAGGGGAGCTATGATTACACTTTATGATTTTCGGATGGAGGGTAAGGAAAACTGGAATAACTTAAAGAAATATTTTATAAATACCGATTCACCTAATCAATGGGCCTATTTTGATATGGAAAATATCTTTAAAGAAAAAGTAGACACCTCCTTTACAGGATATTATGCTATGGATATTTATCTGAAGAGCTATGCTATGGATTCAGGTGGGGATCGTGTCTCTGTGAAGGTTAGTGTCAATACAAAACATTCCCACGCTAGACCTATGATGTTGGACTATGCTTTGGAGTTAATAAAAAGTCAAGGTGCTTGGTATGTAACGGGCTTCAGTACATTTCCTTATTCAACAGAGGAAAATAAAATAGAAGAAATAGTTAAAGAAACCGTCGAAAAGATTCAAATGGGTAAGCTGTTTTCTGGAAAACTTGAAAACCAAAATATTACCATCGGACAAATTCAATTTTGGTTGAGGGGTTTGCCCCGATTAGCATCTAATGTGGAAAGTGCTGACGCAGTAAAGGTTTTTTTACAAGTAAATAATCAAGAAAAGCAAGAGGTATATAAATTGGTATTGGAGAAAGTAAATCAAAGCTATTGGAAACCTATTAACCTCAGTAGGGAGGACCTAAGCTCCTTGTAAGATGTTAATCCTTGCTTTAATTAAGGATACAAAAAATTCAATTGACAAATAAGGGTGTTTTGAAGTAAAGTTAGCTAAAAAACATAAATATAATTGGAGGAATAAAGAATGTTTGGCACAAACTATAAGCCGATAGATTCAACAGTCTGGAAGGGAAGAATTGATAGTCATACGAATTTTGATGCATTTAGATGGCATCAGTGGATTAAACCCATTGATTTACGAAGTGATGATTTAACATCTTTTAAAGGAAAGCTGGGAATTGCCCTTGTTGGATTTTGCTGTGATGAAGGTGTTAATCGTAATAAGGGAAGAACTGGGGCCGTCAATGGACCTAAAAGTATTAGAAAAGAACTTGCTAATCTGCCCTGTAGCTTTACCGAAGAGGTTGAAATTTTTGATGCAGGAAACATATTTAATGAAAATAGCACTTTAGAAGAAAGTCAAAAGCTTCTTGGGGATGTAGTAGAAAAAATCTTGAGTTTAAATCTTTTTCCCATCATCCTAGGGGGTGGCCATGAAATAGCATTTGGACATTATAATGGTATATTAAACTATTTAAAGGGGGAAGTCAGCAAACCTAATATAGGCATCATAAACTTTGATGCCCACTTTGACCTTAGACCTTATCCAAATGGTGGTACTTCTGGAACAATGTTTAGACAAATTGCCGACATGTGTAAAGAGCAAGAACTAAACTACTCATATCTTTGTATGGGGATTCAAAAACATAGTAACACTGTTGAGTTGTTTAAAACTGCAGATAGACTTGGTGTTAATTATATTTTAGCTAAGGATATTATATATAGTGATATTTGGAGTGTACTAGAAAGAGTACACGATTTTATAAATCACCAGGATAATATTTATATAACCATATGTTCAGATGTGTTTTCCTCTGCTTTTGCACCTGGGGTCAGCTCATTGCAGCCCTTAGGATTAGATCCAGAGCAGGCATTAAAAATTATTAAATATATCTTAAAGTCTAAAAAAGTAATTAGTTTTGATATAGCTGAAGTTTCTCCTAGGTTTGATAAAGATAATACTACGGCCAATTTAGCAGCAATTATTATTTATTCTGTAGTCAATACTTTAGCTCAAATCCATGATTTGTCTTTATAAACCTTACTATGCTAATGTAAAATAATCTGTACTTAACTTAAGTGAAAAAAGAAGCTCCTTTCTAGTAATTTTTAAAATTATTTTAAGAAAGGAGCTTTTTTCTTAAGAAATTTGTAAGAATTATAATAGTAGAATTTTAAAAACTATATGATACTATTAGTACATGAGATATCTCAAAGGATGTAGGGGTGAAGGAATGTATAATATACTTGTTGTTGATGATGAAAAAGAAATAACAGACGGAATAGAGGTTTATTTAAAAAATCAGAACTATAATGTTTTTAAAGCCTACGACGGAGTAGAGGCTTTAGAAATATTTAATAAAGAAGAAATACATCTAGTACTTATAGATATTATGATGCCAAAACTAGATGGTACAAAAACTACAATAAAGATAAGAGAAAATAGTAATGTTCCTATTATTTTTTTATCTGCAAAATCAGAGGATATGGACAAAATACTAGGTCTTAATATTGGTGCCGATGACTATATTACGAAACCATTTAATCCTATGGAGCTACTTGCAAGAGTTAATTCTAACCTAAGAAGATACACTAATTATTTAAACAATAATGCAGAGTCGAAAGAAGACATAATAAAAATAGGAGGAGTAGAGCTTAAAGATGAGAGCAAAGAGCTATTAGTAGACGGAGAGTCAGTTAAAATTACGCCTCTAGAGTATAGAATTCTCTATTTATTAATGAGCAATCCGAATAGGGTGTTTTCAATTGAAGAAATATACGAAAAGGTATGGAAGGAACCGGCTCATAATGCGGACACAGTGACGGTTCATATTAGAAGAATCAGAGAAAAAATAGAAATTAATCCGAAGGAACCAAAATATTTGAAGGTGGTGTGGGGTGTTGGCTATAAATTCGAACAACCAAGACGATAACAATGAAAATTTCCATGAGAAAAAAGAAAAAAGAAGTTTTTTTGCGTCATCCCTAGTAACGGTGCTAATTATATTTATTTTTGCTATAGCTTCAGTAGCAAGCTATGTACCAATAAGAAATAGCTACTTTCCTGTAGAGGATAATGTGAAGAATTATATAGAAAGCAGTGACTTTATATACAATTTAACACGTTTAACAAGGAGCTTACAGCAAGCTATAAATGAAAGTAGTGATTGGTACGAAGAGAGATATGTAGATGTTAAAAGTGTTAAATACAATGTTAAAACAGGAGAGGAAAAATCCTTAAGCAATATGGCTGATATTTCAGAGGATCAGATAAAAAAAGAAATAAAAGATAGCTTGTTTTATATGAAGGCTACATTTGATGAAAATGGAAACCCAGAAATAGAAACATCTCTAGGAAATAAATTCGACAAAGGTAATTTTATAAACAACCTAACATATTCAAACAATGAGCGTCTAAAGGAGTATTCTAACTTAGAAGTAGTATACATTATTCCACAAGATTTTGAAGCATATGATGATATTTTTACAGCTAGTATGAAGGATGACATTACATTTCCAGATTATGCAATGCTTATTTTAATAATAGGATCATTAAGTATTTTAATTTTAATAATAGCTGCATTTGCAATTCCATATTCTAAGCAGAATGAAATAGGCATTTGTAGAGGATTTAATAAGATGTTTTTAGAGCTAAAGTTTTTTGTTTGGATTGGATTTATAGGATTATGTGCTATTGTAGCAGGCATAATAGGTAATAGTTATACTTACTACGGAAATGAGATTGGAAGATTTATATATGATGCAGGTCCTGAGTTCTATCTAGTTGGAATTATACTAACTACGATACTATATCTGCTTATTTATTTAAGCACAGTATATTTAAAATATATTTACCATAATGGCCTTAAAAATGGTTTAATTGATAACAGCCTATTTGGAAAAATATTTTTAATTTGCGTAAGAAAAATAAGGGATACGATTAAGAGATTAATACAGATAGATTTAAGAGAAGATAATTATAGAAAACTAATAGCTATATCTGGTATAAATCTATTGGCAATATTAATTTTAGGCTCAGGTGGATTTTTAGGATTTATTTTAGCAGCAGGATATAGCTTATTTATATTTAAATATCTTTTAAAAATATTTGATAAGGCTAAAGAACTAAACGACGCAAGTAGTCAGGTAGCTGAGGGTAATTTTGATATTAATATTGACGAAGATATGGGAATATTGAGTCCTATGGCTAAAAACTTAAATAATATTAATAAGGGATTTAGCCTAGCTGTAGATAGAGAAATAAAAAGTCAGAGAATGAAAGCTGAACTTATTTCAAATGTATCCCATGACCTAAAGACGCCACTTACATCTATTATTACCTATGTAGACTTGTTAAAGAATGAAGATTTGGACTTAAAAACTAAAAAAGAGTATATAGAAATACTTGATAAAAAGTCACAAAGACTAAAGGTTTTAATAGAAGATTTATTTGAAGCCAGCAAGGCTTCTAGTGGAAATGTAGATCTTAATTTAGAAAATATAGATATAGTTGCTCTATTTAAGCAAACAATGGGAGAATTAGAAGAAAAGATTAATGATAGTACACTTCAATTTAAAATAAATGCACCAGAAAACAAGGTATTGTGTAGTCTAGATGGTAGAAGAACCTATAGAGTATTTGAAAACATTATGACCAACATATTAAAATATGCTATGGAAAATTCAAGAGTATATATAGATATTACAGAAAACCCCCATGAAGTAAGCTTTATATTTAAAAACATTTCAGCTTACGAGATGAACTTTGAAGCTTCTGAAATAATGGAACGATTTACAAGAGGGGATGAATCTAGAAGCACTGAAGGGTCAGGTCTTGGACTTTCAATAGCTAAAAGCCTAATAGAGCTTCAAAATGGTAGGTTAGAAATAAGCATAGATGGCGATTTGTTTAAATTAATCGTCACATTTCCAAAAACAAATAAGGAATAGTTTTCAGGGGAGTAGAGAAATAAAACTGCTCCCTTGTTTGATTAAATCAATTTAAAATTATATTTTTATTTTGACAATACAAACGATTCTATTTTATTATAAATATTAACCAATAAAAATGTTATGTTCTATTATTACTTTAAAAAATTTAATTTATATAGAAGGGTGAGGAAAAAATAGATAAGTATGATGTTGGGGTTTTTATTGACAACATACGGGTAATAGTAGGGATAATTATACATATACAATGGAAAGCTTTAACAAATGAAATTGTTTTAAAATTGAAATAAATTTTGCAGTAATATATTAGTACATATATAATAACAATAAAATATAGGAGGATAGACCAAGACTTTAGGCAATTATAAGTACTTTTAAACTTACTAGTACAGAAGGTTAATGTTTATTTTTTATATAAATTAACTTAATAATTAATAGGATAAAGAGGGGGGAATGGCATGAAATATCTAGCAAAGGATGACAGTCTATGCATTAAGTGTCATCAATGTGAAGAAGTCTGTGCTAAGGCATACTTTAAAACAGATGATGTGGAGAAGTCCTGTATCCGTATTAGTGAAGAGACTGAGCCAGTAATTAATGTGTGTAATCAATGTGGGGTTTGCATTGATATTTGTCCAGTCGAAGTAATCACTAAGGATAGTAAGGGTGTAGTAAGAATTAAGAAAAAAGACTGTGTGGGCTGTTTTATGTGTGTAGGTTTTTGTCCCGAAGAGGCTATGGGACAGCATGATGATTACATAGAGCCTTTTAAATGTATAGCCTGTGGACTATGCGTAAAACAATGTCCTACAGGAGCTATCTTCATAGCGGAAAAAGAAGAAAAAGCTGAAGACCAAGTAGCCGCAACAATTGACTAAACAAAAAGTGAAAGGGGGACGAAAAAATGATGGATATCAAAGCTTTGAAGGATGAACACAAGATTTTAACGGAATATTCCTATGAATTAGGTGAAATTCATAAGGGTTATGCAAATAGAACATTGTACATTAACCTATCAGATAATAAAATTGAAACAAAACCAGTTACCCAAATGATGAAGGATAAATTTATTGGGGGCAAGGGATTTGGTTTATGGTACCTATGGAATGCAGTAACACCTGAAACCAAGTGGAATGATCCAGAAAATGAAATCATTATAGCTGGAGGTCCTGTATGTGGTATTACTCAATATCCTGGGGCTGGCAAGTCATTAGTATGTACAATATCTCCCTTAACAGGGATACCGATAGATAGTAATGTAGGAGGATATTTTGGGCCATTGCTGAAATTTTCAGGGTGGGATGCTTTAGAACTTCAAGGAAAAGCAGATAAAGATGTAATTATCTACATTGATGGTAATGAAGGGACTGTCAAAATAGAAGAAGCTCCTTTAGAGGCCATTGATGGTCATGTATTGGGAGAGCAATTGACAGAGATGTACGCAGATTCAGAGGAAGACAAGAGAAATGTTGCCGTTGTAACGGCAGGAACAGCTGCAGAAAATACCCTTATTGGTTTATTAAACTTTACATTTTATGATGTAAGAAGAAAGGTAGCCCGACTAAAGCAAGCTGGTAGGGGTGGAATAGGTACTGTATTTAGGGATAAAAAAATAAAAGCCTTAGTGGTAAAATATAAAGGGGTTAAAGGAAACCTTAATAATCCAGTGGATCAACCAATCCTCAATAAAACTGGTATAAAGCTTCATAAAGAAATATGTAAATTAGATGATCAACAAAATGGCATGAGAAAAATAGGTACAGCCAATATTATAGAAATCATGGATCAATATGATCTTCTTCCTACCCACAATTTTAAGTTTGGCAGTCATCCTGATACGAAAAACATTGCATCTACTGTATTTATAGAAAAGTATATTACCCAAGGTATGGCAGATGGCTGTTGGTATGGATGCTCCATGGCCTGTGCAAAGGCTGCAGATAAATTTGAACTAAAAACAGGACCCTACAAAGGTCAGTTGGTTACTGTTGATGGTCCAGAATATGAAAATGCAGCAGGGTTAGGATCAAACTGTGGTATATTCGATCCAGAAGCTATATTAGAGTTAAATTTTTATTGTGACACCTATGCAGTAGATACCATATCCTTTGGTACCCTAACAGCCTTTGTGATGGAATGCTATGAAAAGGGTATCTTAAACAAAGAAATTACTGGTGGTTTAGAACTGAACTTTGGTAATACCCAAGCAGCTCTAGAGCTTTTGCACCAAATGTCACGGGGAGAAGGCTTTGGAAAAATAGCAGGTCAAGGTGTCCATAAAATGAAAAAGATATTTGCAGAGGAATATGGAGCTGATCCAAACTTCCTGTTTGATATAGGTATGGAGCAAAAAGGCTTAGAATACTCTGAATATCTATCTAAGGAATCCTTAGCACAACAAGGGGGATACGGTCTGACAAACAAAGGTCCTCAACATGATGAAGCATGGCTTATTTTTATGGACATGGTAAATAACCAAATTCCAACTTTTGAAGATAAAGCAGAAGCACTACACTATTTCCCAATGTTTAGAACTTGGTTTGGACTTTATGGTTTGTGTAAGCTTCCTTGGAATGATATAGTACCTGAGGATAATGCATTAACCGATGAACCAGCCAAGATACCTGAGCACGTTCAAAACTATGTAGATATATGTAATGGTGTTACTGGAAAAAATATAGATAAATATGAACTAATAAGAGAGTCTGAAAGGGTTTACAACTTTCAAAGGATATTTAATATTAGAATGGGTAAAGGGTTAAGGATACACGATAAAACACCCTATCGTTCTATGGGGCCTGTAACAGTAGAAGAATATGAATCAAGACAGGAAAGATACGATAATCAATTAAAAGAACTGGTGGGTTATGATCCAATAGATAAAACTACAGAAGAAAAAGTGAAGGCATTAAGAGAGTATCGAGAGGATCAGTTTGAAAAATTAACAGATGCCGTATATGCCAGAAGGGGTTGGACTAAAGAAGGCATACCAACAATAGAGCATTTAAAAGAAATTGGTATGGACTTACATGAAGTAATAGAAGTGGTAAAGCAATATCTATAGAAAATTCTCTTTTATAGTAGGATGTTTATAGAAATAAATAGATTCTAGCTTATGAAGGTATTTCTTTATATAGATTGGAGGGCTAGAAATGATTAAAGTAAATGGCAGGGCTTTTGAGTGGGAGGAAAATCTAACTGTTGAAGAACTATTAAAAAAAAAGAACTATACTTATCCCAAGATTTTTGTAAAGATTAATGATCAATTGATTCCCCAAAATGAATATGCTAAAAAGGTCATCATGGATGGAGATGATGTAAAGGTTATTCATCTTATGGCGGGGGGCTAATTGGCAAAATTACAAATCATGGAGACATAAACCACTTGAATCCAGTAGATATCCTGTATAGAGAATACTAGAACTAAATATAAAGTAAAAAAAGAGAAATCCTAAAAACAAAAAGGATTTCTCTTTTGTGTTGTATATAAAGGATTGTCCCCAAAGCAAAAACCTCAACCATTTGATTATGGTTGACTATCCAATGATAGTTGTTGATTCCATTAAAAACTATTGACCTTTGACCTACTCCAATGTTTATACTAGAAAAGTAATTAGACAAAATTTTAAGGAGGGATATGTTATGGATATTAACATTATTGGTGTTCCTATATATTATGGTGCTGACAAAAGGGGTCCAGAGTATGGTCCAGAAAAGCTAAGGGAAAAAAAGGTGGCAAGTATTCTCTCCAAACACAATCATCAAGTCTATGATTTTGGCAATATATACGTTCCAGAGGTTAAACCTTATAATAAGTTCTATTCTCATGGTAATTTAAAATACTTAGAGTCCATTGTAGAGGTCAATAGAAACTTAGCCCATAGCGTATATTCTTCATTGAAGGCAGAGAGTTTTCCATTAGTAATTGGAGGGGATCATTCAATTGCCCTTGGCAGTATTTCTGGTGTTAGTCGTGCCTATAACAATTTTGCTGTTATTTGGATGGATGCCCATGGGGATATCAATACCCATGATACAAGTGAAAGTGGTAATATTCACGGTATGCCTCTGGCAAAAGCAATGAATGTAGGCTATGAGGACTTAACGAATATTTACTTTGAAGGTCAAAAAGTTAATCCAGAGAACGTATTTATTTTAGGGGCTAGAGATCTTGATGATGGAGAAGTTCAACTAATTAAAGAAATGGATCTTAATGTCTATTCTGCAGATGAAATTAATGAAAAAGGGATTCATATAGTTATTCAACAGGTGATGGATAGATTAAAATCTAAAAATATTGAAGCTGTTCACTTGAGCTTTGATTTGGACTTCATCGATGCAAAGTATGTACCTGGAACAGGGACACCAGTTTCATTAGGTGTCAATATAGAGGATACAAAAACAGCTTTAAAAATGCTTGCTGAATCACAACTGATAAAATCCATGGACTTTGTTGAGTTAAACGTATTGTTGGATAAAAATGATGTTACAGCTGACCTTGCAATCCATTTATTAGACTGGACATTTAAACATATGTAGATAAAAGGAAGCTTAATTCATAGGAAGCTTTAACTTCCAATGAAGGAAAATCTGTATTATTCAGGGATCATATAATTCCCATCTATCACTTTTTTTAGGGGTAGATGGGAATTAAAATTTATAGGGCAAAGCATCGGTTTTTCTTTAAAGTTTAAAATATGCTCACTATGGACTATAATTTAGATATAATATCTTATATAATTGTTATAGCTATAAATCCTTTAAGAATAGAGGAAACAGTGGTAAGTAATTATTAAGATTGAAGGGTGAGTTAATATTTTATGAAGGAAAAATTTTTAATAGGAGAAATTTCAAAAATTTTTGATATCAGTACGGATACCTTAAGATATTATGATAGGATAGGTTTACTAAAGCCTGATTATGATGAAGTTAATCGGTATCGTTATTATAGTATTGAAAAGTTTTTTATATTAAGTAGGATACTATTTTTAAAAGGACTAGGAATTTCCCTAGAAGATATCAAAAATTACTTTAACAATCAAAATACAGATCATTTATTAACCCTGCTTAAAAATAAAGAAGCGGATATTGATAGGAAGATTAATTGTCTCATGAATTTAAAGAGAAAAATAGCAAGTAAAATTGATTTGATTGAAGGGGTAGACAAATATATCGATGAGATAAGAATCGAACGCCTGCCGGAAAGGTGGGGGGTTTTTATTGATATCGAAAATATAGAGGATGATTATGAGATAAAAAACTCCTTTAAAAAGCATGGGAATCATTTGAAAATATCTTCATGGCTTACTGAGGGACAAATCTATACTTCCATATCAAAGGAAAACATTTTAAAGGAACAATTTCATCGATTTAACTACTTTATTGAGATATTATGTAGGGAGGAAAATACCAACATTCAACACAAGGTATTACAGGAAAAGGACTATGCTTGCATTGTGTTTTGCGGTTCTTATAATAATATTGAGCATTACTATAGAAAGTTAATTAGATGGATAGAGGAAAATGGTTACGAAATAGATGGTGATTCTATTGAAAAAAACATAGTAGATTATGGGTTTTCTCATTCTGAAGAAGAATACATCTCAGAAATTCAAATACCTGTTAAACTTAAAAAGTAGTAATTCTAAATAATAAGACTTCAAAATAAAAAACCAGCAGAAATCAGGTCACAATAACAAGCCGCCGTTTCCTATGATACAGCTCTCCATAAGAAACGACGGCCTTTTAGTAAAGTACTACTTTGTATAGTTATCAAAATAACCTTGGATATATACAACTGGAGTACCTTTATCTCCACTTCCTGAGGTTAAGTCACAAAGAGAACCAATAAGGTCAGTAAGTCTTCTAGGGGTAGTACCTTGGGCTTCCATAGCACCTGTAAGGTCCGACTCTTTGTTTTTAATATAATTAGAAATTGCTTCCTTCAACTCAGCACCCTTCAAATCAGCAAAATTATTATCGGCAAGATATTTTATTTTAATTTCATTAGGGGTACCTTCAAGACCTGAAGTATAGGCTGGGGATACAACAGGGTCAGCAAGCTCCCATATTTTACCTACAGGATCCTTGAAGGCTCCATCTCCATAAATCATAACTTCAATATTCTTTCCAGTGGTCTCTTTAATCATACTTTGTATTCTATCAACAATAGGTTGGCAATTTTGCGGGAAAAGTTTAACATCCGTTTCTGTTGCCTTATTTGAACCCAACAAACCATAGGCTTCATTGTAACCACTACCATCAATAGGTTTAGCTAAAATATCATCAAGGCTATAAATTTTATTTCCGCCATTTTCCTTTAATATTCTCTTGGTTCTCAATCTTGTATGGATATCACAAGTAAGAACGCTTTTGGTATAATCTAAAATTGTTTTTGGATTGTTTGAGAAGATAACTTCACATTCAACATCATATTCCTGAATTAAGGATTTATAATAATCTATATAATCAATGCCAGTAAAAGTATGCTTACTATATCCAAAATGATCCCGGAACTGCTTTTCTGTTAAAACATCGGTCCAAGGATTAACACCTTTTTCATCAAGCAAATCCAGATCTACTAAATGATTACCTACCTCATCCGATGGATAGCTAAGCATTAAAATAATTTTCTTAGCTCCCTGGGCAATACCACGAAGGCAAATAGCAAAACGATTACGGCTTAAGATAGGAAATATTACCCCAATAGTATCTTCCCCAAACTTAGAGGCTACATCCTTTGCAATAGCATCAACACTTGCATAGTTTCCTTGGGCACGGGCAACTACAGATTCAGTAATTGCTACAACATCTTTATCACGAATAGAAAACCCTTCTATTTCAGAAGCTTTTAAAACAGTATTTACAACAATTTCCTCTATACTATCTCCTTGATTAATAATTGGCGTACGAAGTCCTCGAACAACGGTTCCTACTATTCTTTCCATTTAGCATCTCTCCTTAATTCATAGGTTTTGAATGAAATACTTATTTTATACTTGTAGTATACATTATTTTTATGGTATAAGTAAAATAAATAAGTATAATATTAGATATAAGGAGTGCTTATATGAAGGTTAAATTAGATTTGTACAAAATTTTCTGTGAAGTGGCTAAGTGCCAAAGCTTTTCTAAAGGAGCAAAAAAGCTTTACATGACACAGCCAGCTGTAAGTCAAGCAATAATGCAGCTTGAAAGGGAGTTGGATATACGGCTCTTTACAAGAACGCCTAAGGGGGTAATCCTTACAAATCAAGGACAGCTCCTGTTTGAGCATATAAACTCCGCCATTAATTTAATCAAGGTAGGAGAAAAAAAGCTTTTGGAATCCCAAAACCTAATGGTGGGAGAATTGAAAATCGGTGTAGGGGATACGATTTCAAGATATTTTTTATTACCCTATCTAGAAAAATTCCATGATGAATCTCCAAATATTAAGCTGAAAATCATTAATCGAACGACTTTAGAGCTTTGTGCTATGTTGAAATCGGGAGAAATTGATATGGCAATTTGCAATCTGCCCATTAAAGATAGTTCTTTAGAGATTAAAAAATGTATAGATGTTCATGATATTTTTGTTTGTGGAGAGAAGTATAGAGATACACTTAAGAAACCCTTAAGCCTTGAGGAGCTAGTAAGCTTGCCTCTAATAATCCTTGAGTCGAAGTCTAATTCAAGGCAGTATGTGGAGAAGTATATGCTATCTAAAGGTATTAAAATTGCACCAGAAATTGAACTGGGTTCCCATGATCTACTGTTGGAATTTGCAAAAATCAATCTAGGTATAGCTTGTGTCATTAAAGAATTTTCAAAGGACTATTTAAAAAATAGGATGCTATATGAAGTGGAAACAACAGAAAAAATCCCTAGAAGAAGCATAGGCTTCTGTTTTTTAAAAAGTGTAACTCTGTCACCTTCATCAATAAAATTTATTGAGATTGTAAAAGGTGACATTCCCCTTGGTTAAAGAAAAGATGTTCTTAAAGAATTAGCAAAACATTTTTTTGTTAAAAGAATAATATAGATTAAAGACAAATAGAGGGATGTACAAATTCACCACTAAAGCTGTAAGAGCAAAAATTTTTGTGGGCTTTATAGAAAGGGGCATTAAATATGAAGATGGTTTTACGGGAAAATTTGGAACAGCATTTATTAAGAGAAAGTGAAAAAAGCTTTACGATTGATTATAATACGGAAGAGACCTGCTGAGCCGCCTATCTAGTGCCATCAGTTAGGGTGGGGAAACCAGAGGATATAGATAGGTTTAATGTCTATGAAGTTGAAGGGGTAGAAGTTTTTGTGAACAAACATATTTTCCTTACGAAAGAAATGATAGCTTTATATATAAAATAAGACTTTATTCTAAAGGGAGCTTTTAAAGCAGAGATTTTACTATTATACAAAAGGATAAAAAATCAAAGTATTAAGCTAAAAGCAAACCTATTGATAAATTATAATTATGCAAATAAGTTGAGGAGGAAACATGAAAATATTAGTTGATGCAGATGGATGTCCTGTAAAAGGAATAATTGTTAGGATAGCAAAACAATATAACATAGAGGTAGTCATGATAAAAAATATTTGTCATGAATTACATGATGACTATGCAAAAATCATAACAGTAGATCAAGGAAAGGATGTAGCTGATATCGTCCTTATTAACAACGCAAAAGAGGGGGATGTGGTAGTAACACAGGATTATGGTGTGGCTGCAATGGCCCTAGCAAAGAAGGCTGTAGTCATCAATCAAAATGGATGGTGTTATACTGAATCTAATATAGATGAATTATTAATGAAAAGACATATTGGTCAGGAAATGAGGAGAAAGCATAAAAAATATACCAAAACACCTAAAAGAAAAAAGGAAGATAATCTTGAATTTGAAAATAAATTTAAGGAATTAGTAGAAGCACTACTAAAGAAATAATTTTTCTAAAAAAAGATCTATCTATAAGTATAAACTTAGAAAATAAAATCTATTTTTCTTTATATTGATTTATAGAGGGATACAACTATGTAGCCCTCTTCCTATGGGGTATAATAAAAATATTAAGGCAGTGTCCCTGTTAAATATAACGATAAGTGCTAGAAAATGTATTTTTACTAATTTTAACATAAGAAGAAGCGATATCTATACAATATATATTTAGAAAGGAAAGATGAGAAAATGAAGAAGGATATAACCTTAAAGGAAATGCAACAGCAGGTGGACGGCTATATCTCACAATTCAAGGAGGGATATTTTAGCCCCTTAGCTTTGATGGCCAGATTAACGGAGGAAGCTGGAGAACTGGCTAGGGAGGTCAATCATTACTATGGAGAAAAGCCTAAAAGAGAGGATGAAGATGAAAATACTATTGATATGGAAGTAGCAGACTGTTTGTTTATTTTACTTTGTTTTGCTAATTCTTTAAATATTGATTTGGAAAAGGCCTTTCAGGATATGATGAATAAATTTAATACTCGTGATGCCAATCGTTGGACTAGAAAAGAAAAATAGTGATGTTACTAGAGATGGATAAATAAAAAAAGTCTTAGGATTAGGCAATGTAAAATAATGTAAGATTAAGTGAAAGTAAAAGTAAAAGCTCCTTTTTAGTAAGAATGAAAAATCAATTCTTCTAGCATAAAAGGAGCTTTTAGTTTTTATAGTTATTTGGTATAGATTTTAACTATTTCTCCATAATATAATACATGGTAGTCTCCATCAGCATAATATTTATCTCTAATTTCTGGGGCTAAAGCACTTTCATCCATGCCTTGCTTATATACGGTGGTACACTCAAGATGCAAATCACATTCATCTATAACAACGGTATCTTCAATAGAACCTTCCCTCAAAGCAAGGTCGCATTCCTTTATTTTATCTGTGTCCCTACCGGATTTTCTACCACATATCCCTAACTCTTTTTGTAATTGACCATTTAAAGGAAAGCTCACAGTAAAGTTCTTTGAAGATTCTATAAGATTATATGTATATCTTGAATATCGAACCATTGCAATAAACACAGGTTTTGTCCACATAAATCCTAAGGAGCCCCAGGCTATGGTCATGGTATTTACCTCATCACCAGATTTAACCGTTAAGAAGCCTCCTTTTTGAAGCTGTTCTAAAAGATCCTTTGAAAGATCGGTAAACTGAATTTCTCTGTACACGGTATACCCTCCCTTAAATATTTTATGAATATAATCATTATAACAAAAAATAGAAGAAAACAGGAGCTAAAATAACAATTGAAGGAGAAAACAGAGGAAAAATTTATAAGAGTTGTTGAGACTGATATAGCAACTGTCAATAAGAAATACGGAAATAATTGATATAAAATAAGGTTAATGATATACTGATAATGTAAAAAAATTCAAAAATATACAAAAATTCAAATAACATTCACGCTTATTAAAGGAGGTAACTTGCTACCCCATGGTTGAGTATATATCCTATTTTACTGTGCTATGTTTTTCTTTTCTTATGTTTGTATTTATTTTAACTTTTTATTCTAGAAAACCCCAGACTCAAATAATAGGCTATATATTTGGGGTGTCTACTTATCTATGTATTTTATTTAGTATCCTTTTACAGGGTATACCTCCCTTAGAAATTATTAGCCTTATAGAAGTGGTTTTTATGACATTGTTTTTTGTGGTTTTTGCTACTAAAAGCTTTCAGAAGTATGTAGGTATCACCAAAGCATGTCTATTTGCTGTACTAATCTTTTTAACAGGAATCCTCATAAAGTATGGCTATGATGGAATTATAAACCATAATTTTTCCCTGCAAATTATCCTAAGTATTATCATTTTACTATATATGGGGGGTACTACCCTTGGCAAAAAAGAAG
This sequence comes from Natronincola ferrireducens, assembly GCF_900100845.1. Lineage (NCBI taxonomy): Bacteria > Bacillati > Bacillota > Clostridia > Peptostreptococcales > Natronincolaceae > Natronincola > Natronincola ferrireducens. The sequence goes on from NZ_FNFP01000004.1 coordinate 29,794, forward strand.
AAAGAAATTTCAACTACATTTTTTTGTGGCTCTTAGTATCCAATCTATTACAAGCTATAGGAAAGCACAATGTTATAGGCTTTATTGTCGTGGGTTTTAAACTTCTTTTCTATTATAGCTTCTATCATTATTTTTATAAAAAGACTTATAAAGACTTAGGAAAAAAAATCAAGGAGCTAGAAGCATTAAAAAACTCTTATCATTATGAAGTAAAAAAAGAACTTTTTCACATGGAACTTCAGCAGGAGCGTTTGATGAATGCTGCCTATAGGGATGCTATGACAGAGACTTATAATAAAAACACCATTATGGATATTTTAGGAGAGCTTATTACATTGGATAAACAACCTATTTCTTTATTGATGTTTGATATAGATAATTTTAAATGTGTAAATGATTTTTATGGTCATATAGTTGGAGATGAGTGCATCAAAAAAATAGTTGAAATCGTGAAAAAAACCATAAGAACAACAGATTATGTAGGCAGATATGGGGGGGATGAGTTTATAATTCTTCTCCCAAACACTGATATTCATCAAACAAAGCAGATTGCAGAGAGCTTCAAAGAAAAAATTGGAACCATTACTAATCCTAAGGTTACAGTATCCATAGGTATAGCCTGTTACCCTAAGGACGGGGAGACAGTTAAAGAGCTTATTGAACATGCGGATAAAGGATTATATTTTTCTAAAAAAAGGGGAAAAAATACAGTATCCTATGGAACGCTTTTCTAAAATAAGCATAAAAAAATTTTCTGTAAAAATTTTAAAAAGAGTTGGCACATTTATTCTAGAAATACCATTTATTACAGATTTGAACCTATTGACGTAAAAGGAATAGAATTATATACTTAAATTTGTAAATAATTTAAAATATTAACAAATAAGGAGTCGATATTATGAAGTTATCTCCTTTACAAATAGGAGAATTAGTTGCGCAGGTTCCAATTATTCAGGGAGCTATGGGGGTAGGTGTATCCTTATCTAAATTAGCTGCTGCTGTAGCTAATGAAGGAGGAGTTGGTGTTATATCAGGAGTGCAAATTGGATTTCAAGAGCCTGATTTTGAATCCAATAATGATGCTGCCAATGAGAGGGCCCTTAGAAAACATATAAGAAAGGCCAGGGAATTAAGCCCAAAGGGAATCATAGGAGTAAATCTATTGGCAGCCATTAATAACTACAAAGAGATGGTACAGGCAGCAGTAGAGGAGAAGGTGGATTTAATTATTTCTGGTGCAGGACTACCTACAGATTTACCAGAAATGATCAAGGGCACAAAAACAAAGATAGCTCCTATCGTATCTTCTAGTAAAGCAGCAGCTTTGATAACAAAGCTTTGGAGTCGAAGATTTAAATATATACCAGACTTAGTTATCGTGGAAGGACCAGAGGCGGGAGGGCATCTAGGTTTTTCAGAAGACCAATTAAATGCTGATCCTAAACCTCAATTGGATAAAATTGTTCAAGAGGTCATTGATGCCTTAAGGCCTTACGAGGAAAAATATAACAGACCTATTCCTGTTGTGGCAGCTGGAGGTATATTTGACGGTGTAGATATAGCAAAGTATATAAAGCTAGGTGTCAGTGGTGTTCAAATGGGCACTAGATTTGTAGCTACAGAGGAATGTGATGCTGATATTAGATTTAAGGAAGCCTATATAGCAGCAAAGGAAGAAGATATCCAATTAGTAAAAAGCCCTGTAGGTATGCCGGGGAGAGCTATTAACACCAATCTCACAGCAAAGCTGAAGGAGGGGAGGGTTCCTGTTAAAAAGTGTTATAATTGTTTAAAGCCTTGTGAACCTAAAACCACTCCCTATTGTATTTCTAAAGCACTAATTGATTCTGTTCAAGGGAATGTAGAAGAGGGTCTAGTGTTTAGTGGAACAAATGCCTATCGCATTGACAGGATAACTACTGTAAAGCAGCTTATGGCTCAACTGGTGGCTGAAACTGAAACAGCATTAGGTTAAAACATGATAAAAAAACCTTTATGTGCACATAGGATTTTCCTAAATGCCATAAAGGTTTTTTCTTCAAAAAATATTATTTTATACTATTTTTGTAGTCCAAGTCTCACAGTTCCACACATCTGTTACTACATCCCTATAAAATTCTGGCTCATGGCATATAAGGAGGATTGTACCCTTATAGGCGTTAAGGGCCCGTTTTAATTCTTCCTTAGCATCTACATCTAGATGATTTGTAGGTTCATCTAAAACTAGGATGTTGGTTTCTTTATTAATCAGCTTACATAATCGCACCTTAGCCTGTTCTCCACCACTTAGTACAACTACTTTACTTTCTATATGCTTAGTGGTTAGACCACATTTGGCCAAGGCCGCCCGTACCTCATACTGGCTATAGGCCGGGAAATCCTGCCAAACCTCATCAATGCAGGTTTTATAGTTTGCTTCCTTAATTTCTTGTTGAAAATAACCGATGTGAAGGTAATCCCCTAATTCTACAGAACCAGAAATAGGATTAATCTCCCCTAAAATACTTTTTAACAACGTAGTTTTTCCTAAACCATTGGCCCCTACGAGGGCAATCCTTTGTCCCCTCTCCATACGAAGATTTAAAGGTTTAGAAAGGGGCTGATCATACCCGATAACTAAGTCCTTTGTTTGAAAGATCAATTTACCAGGGACTCTAGCCTCCCGAAAGTTAAATTCTGGCTTCGGCTTCTCTCGGGCCAACTCAATTACTTCAATTTTATCCAACTTCTTTTGGCGGGACATGGCCATATTTCTAGTAGCCACCCGGGCTTTATTTCTAGCAACAAAGTCCTTTAGCTCAGCAATTTCTTGCTGCTGCTTTTTATAAGCAGCCTCGACCTGTTGTTTTTTTGCTTCATAAACCTGCATAAAGCTATCATAATCTCCTACATAGCGGTTTAGTTCTTGATTTTCCATATGATAAATCAAGTTGATAACACTATTAAGAAAGGGAATATCATGGGAAATCAAAATAAAAGCATTTTCATACTCCTGAAGATAACGTTTTAGCCACTCAATGTGCTGTTCATCAAGATAATTAGTAGGCTCATCTAATAAAAGAATATCGGGCTTTTCTAACAGAAGCTTTGCCAACAATACCTTTGATCTCTGACCTCCACTCAGATCCTGAACATCCTTATCTAAACCAACATCATCTAATCCTAAGCCCCTTCCAATTTCCTCTACCTTGGCGTCAATGACATAGAAGTCATTATTGGTTAGAATATCTTGGATAGTACCCATATCCTCTAATAATTGCTCCAGCTCCTCTGGAGAAGCCTCTGCCATTCTATCACATATTTGATTCATTTCTGTTTCTAAATCAAAGAGATACTGGAATGCAGTTTTTAATACATCTCGAATCGTCATACCCTGCTGAAGGCTGGTGTGCTGATCTAGATAACCAACTCGAACCCGCTTGGCCCATTCTATTTGCCCTTCATCCGGCTCCAGTTTGCCAGTTACAATGTTCATAAAGGTAGACTTACCTTCACCATTGGCTCCCACAAGACCGATATGTTCTCCATTTAAAAGGCGAAAAGAAACATTATTAAAAATGGCGCGATCTCCAAATCCATGACTCAAATTTTTTACTGTTAGAATACTCATTTTATACGCCTCTCCTTCAATAGTGCTCCATAATATTTAGAGCTATATCTATTTAACATTTATAGGACTCTTAGTTAGACTAAATTAAACATACATAATAAATTATATAGTAGAGCAGGAGGATTGGAAAGCATATTTTTATGGAAAAAGATTTTAGACTAAGGATTTTCAAGAAATTATAAATGATATATACATGTTATGAAAAAAATAAGGGAAAAGGCCCACTGATTATTGTCAATCAGTGGGCCTTTTCCCTTTATGACCTTGTTTTTTGAAACTCTTCCTTCTTAATTGAAATACAATGTTATTGGGGTTTGCTAATAAACATTTGGGTAAAAAGCAGACCATATCTATTGCTAGGCTTTACACCTATACCAATATGGGTAAAATCAGGACTAAGGATATTTTTCCTATGACCACTGGAATTCATCAAAGCTACATGGGCATCTTCTACAGATGGATTGCCGGCTAGATTTTCTCCAGCATGTAGATACTTAATACCAAAGCTATCCATCATATCAAAAGGACTGCCATAGGTTGGAGAATAATGACTAAAATAATTATTGTCCTCCATATCTTGAGATTTAATACGAGCTACCCTTGTTAGTTCTAAATCTATAACTAGGGCAGGAAGATTGTTTCTTTCCCGCTCGTTGTTTACTAACCCTAGCATTTCATTTTCTTGGGAAGTCAAACCTTCGATAGTAGAATCTGCTACAGGCCGAGGTTGAGGTTGAGGGCTAGGAGCCTCCTCACCTTCTGGAGGCTGGGGAGTAGGTGTTGTTTCTCCAGTTTGCAGTTCATCCTCTAGCCATTGACCACCCGGCTCTTGACGATCCTCTTCTGTTGGCTGTGGTGGTTGTTGAGATTGCTGACCAGCATCCTCTCGAACGATAGGTTGTGCATCTATGGCGTCAACACTGCCTATTTGATTGTTATCTAGTTGGACAACATACCTGTCTCCCACTTGACTTAATACTTTTACGATATCATCTTTATTTAGTATTGTTATAGTTTCAAAATCAATACCTAGTCCAGCTTTGACGTCAGCGGTATCAGAAGTGATTTTACAGTATTCAATGTCCCCCATTCCAAAGATAGAAGATTCTTCTGTTTCGTAGTTACCATTCATAGAATTTCTACAAGATACCAATAATAAGCATATTAATAATAAAACAGCAAGTTTTCTTTTCATAACACTATACCTCCATCTATTAACAAGATTGTTTGAAATAACCCTAGTATAGTATTTGTAAATTTACAAGAGTTATCAATATTTTTTGGTTTTTTAAAAAAATAACAACATTACATATTTACATTAGATATTAGTACCTGGTATTATAATTATATAGTAATTTTTAAAAGGAGGGTATTTTATGTCAAAGGTTAAAATAATAACCGATAGTACTGCCTATATTGATAGAGTCTTTGCCAGTAAACATAATATAGAAATCATACCTTTGTCTGTTAATTTTGAGGGAAAAACTGAAAATGAGGGTTTTCCTGGTGATTTTGAAGAGTTCTTTCAACGTCTTGCCAAATCCCAAGATTTTCCTAAAACCTCCCAGCCTTCAGTAGGAGCTTTTTCAGTTGCCTATAATAAGGCTTTAGATGAAGGGTATGAGGTTGTTGTAATTACTATATCATCAAAGCTTAGTGGAACCTATAACAGTGCTTCCACCGCTGCTACTCTAGTAGATGAAACAAAAATATCCGTTATAGACTCCGAGAGTACAGCGGCAAACCTGAAGGCTTTAGTGGAAATAGCTCTTGAATTAACCAACAAAGATATGGCAAGGGAAGAAATCGTAGCCGAAATAGAGATGCAAAAAAAGAAAATGGGTATTTACCTAACGGTTGGAACCTTAGATTACTTAAAAAAGGGGGGCCGACTCACTAGCACCGCTGCTCTTTTAGGCTCTTTGCTGAATATCAGACCGATTATTGCATTAAAGGATGGCAAATTAGAAGGAATTGCAAAGGTGAGGGGCAAGAAAAAAGCTTTAGAAAAGATGATAGAAGCTATCCCAGAGGAAACCAGTCTTATTAGCATCTGTCATATCTATGCTTTAGAAGAAGCCCTTGAACTGAAAGCCATTGTTGAAGGTTCTTTTCCCAAGACTAGGGTTACTATTGAAGAGTTGGGTCCAGTTATTGGTTCTCATCTAGGTCCTAAAGCTTTAGGTATTTGTTTTAAGTATTAATCTAATCTCCCCATAATATATAGTTGCAAAAAATAGAAATAGCGAAGAAGCACCTTCGCTATTTCTATTTTTCTATTTTACCTTTACAATCCATCCTTCAGGAGCATCTACATCTCCAAATTGAATACCATAAAGGGTATTATAAAGCTTCTTGGTAACAGGTCCCACTTCAGTTTCACTATGGAAGACATGAAGGTTCCCTTTATACTCTATGCCACCTATAGGGGTGATAACAGCAGCAGTTCCACAGGCCCCAGCTTCCTTAAATTCATCTAGCTTATCTACAAGAACATCCCTCTCTTCCACCACCATACCTAAATAGTCTTTAGCAATATGCATTAAGGAGTATTTGGTTATACTAGGTAGGATAGATGGAGATTGGGGTGTTACAAACCTATCATCCTTTGTAATACCAAAGAAGTTTGCTGCCCCCACTTCTTCAATTTTTGTATGGGTCATTGGGTCTAGGTAAATGCAATCAGCAAAACCCTTTTTAACAGCTAACTGGTGAGGATATAAGCTTCCAGCATAATTTCCTCCGACCTTTGCAGCACCTGTCCCATAGGGAGCGGCTCTATCATATTCTGAAATAGTAAAGTTTACGGGCGTCATACCACCTTTAAAGTAAGGCCCTACAGGAACACAAAACACCACAAATAAATACTCAGGAGCAGGTTTTACCCCTACATTGTCTCCAACACCAATCATAAAAGGTCTTAGGTAAAGGGTGGCACCTGTGCCATAGGGAGGAACATAGGCTTCATTTGCATTTACCACCTGAATGCAGGCATCAACAAACTTCTCTACTGGAACCTCTGGCATTAATATACGTTGACAGCTTCTTTGCATACGTTTGGCATTTTCATCTGGTCGGAACAGTTGAATAGAACCATCCTTTGTACGATAAGCCTTTAGGCCTTCAAAGCACTGTTGGCCGTAATGGAGGGCAGTGGAAGCTTCACTAATGTTAAGCTTATTATCCTCTACCAATTGTCCTTCATCCCATTGGCCATCCTTCCATCTAGATATGTAACGATAATCGGTTTTAATGTAGTTAAAAGCCAACGTGTTCCAATCAATATTTACTTGTTTACTCATAAAATCCCTCCTAGTAAATAATCATACTTTTATTAGGGTGAAACGTGGTCATAAATTTAGTATGTGTTTTTTTACTATTGCATATCTATAATTATAGCATAAGAAGATAATAATTTCTCCTTCTTTGAATTTTGTTGGAAAAGAAATAATGGTATAATGAATAATATGAATATTTGTGTGGAAAATTTAGAGGTTGATTGAAATATTACATCAAGGTATGGAGATGAGGAATATGAAGAAATGTTCTGTTTGTAATAAAAACATAGCAGTTGTTTTTGCCACTAAAATTGAAAATGGCAAATCAGAAATGAAGGGGATGTGTATGACCTGTGCCAAAAAGATGGGTTTACCTGTTATTCAACAATTGATGGAGCAGACGGGGATGACAGAAGAAGAACTGGAAAGCTTGTCTGAAGAAATGGATACTACACTAGAAGGAGATAGTATAGAGGGAGAGAATGATAGTAATACCCATCCTTTATTAAGTTTATTTAAAGGGAACAACCAAACAAGTCACCATCAAGATCAGGAGGAGTACCCCAGCAATACGAAGGAAGAAAAAGAAAAAAATAAAAGCCAAAAGAAATCCAAAGGCAAGAAAAAAAATTTAGAGATGTATGGAACCAATCTAACTGAAAAGGCTAATAATAAAGAAGTAGATAGAATCATTGGTAGGCATCGGGAAATTGATCGAACTGTTCAGATTTTAAATCGTCGTAATAAAAACAACCCTATACTGATAGGAGAACCAGGTGTAGGAAAAACTGCTATAGCAGAGGGCCTAGCTGTAAGAATTGTTGAAAGACAAGTTCCTGCCAAGCTATTTAATACAGAGGTATATCTACTGGACTTAACAGCCATTGTAGCAGGCACCCAGTTTAGAGGACAATTTGAAGGACGTATGAAGGCTATTATTAAGGAAGCTCAAGATTGTGGCAATGTAATTTTGGTGATTGATGAGGTCCATAATATCATGGGGGCAGGGGAGGTTCATGGTGGAGTAATGAATGCTGCCAATATATTAAAGCCTGCCTTAGCTAAGGGAGAAATTCAAATTATTGGTGCCACCACCCTTGAAGAATATAGAAAGCATATTGAAAAAGATGCTGCTTTAGAAAGACGATTTCAACCAGTACTGGTGGAAGAGCCTACAGTGGAAGAAACTATAGAAATAGTAAAGGGCATTAAAAACTATTATGAGGAGTACCATAGGGTAAAAATCCCTCAAGAAACAATAGAAGCAGCCGTAAAGCTATCAGAAAAATATATTACCGATAGATATTTACCAGATAAAGCAATCGATGTTATAGATGAAGCAGGCTCTAGAGCCAACTTAAAAAACCAAGGACTGGTGGAGCTAGAGGCATTAAAGGAAGAACTAGAAAATATCCAGCAGAAACGACAAGAAGCTGCCTTAGGAGATGACTATGAAAAGGCTGCACAATATAAAGTGGAGGAATGTCTGTTACTGGATAAAATTAAAAAAATTGAAGAGGTATGCAATGATGCTACCATTACCATAGAAGACGTTGCCTTTGTTATAGAATCTTGGACAAAAATTCCTGTCCAAAGGATAACAGAAAAAGAAGCCCATAAGCTTTTACATCTAGAGGACCGTTTACACAAAAGGATCATTGGTCAAAATGAAGCTGTCAAGGCTCTGGCTAAGGCCATACGACGAAATCGTTCAGGTTTTAAGAAAAAACGAAAGCCATCTTCTTTTATCTTTGTAGGTCCCACAGGAGTTGGAAAAACTGAATTAGTTAAGGCTTTAGCCAATGAGCTTTTTGGAAGTGAAGAAGCTTTGATTCGTTTAGATATGTCAGAATATATGGAAAAGCATACGACATCAAAACTGATCGGAGCACCTCCTGGATATATAGGCTATGATCAAGGGGGACAGCTGACAGAAAAAATAAGACGGAAGCCCTATTCTGTTATCCTAATGGATGAAATGGAGAAGGCCCATCCAGATGTTTTTAACCTATTACTTCAAATTCTAGAGGACGGAAGACTTACAGACAGTGAGGGAAGAACCGTTTACTTTGAAAATGCTGTAATTGTTATGACCTCCAACATAGGAACCCAGTTGAAGTCTAGCGGTATGGGATTTGGCAGGAATAACTATGATGCTATGGAGGAACGGGTGAAAGAAGCTTTAAAGGAAGCTTTTCGTCCTGAGTTTTTAAATAGGATAGATGAGACCATTGTGTTTACTAACCTCACTAGGGAAGAACGTTGGGAGATTATAGATCTAATGCTACAGGAGGTTATAGAAGAGGTTGAAGAAAAGGATATGACCCTGGAGGTAGACCAAGAGGTTAAGGCCTTTATTTTGGAGAAGGGGTATGATGAAAGGTATGGAGCAAGGCCATTGAGAAGAACGATTCAAAGACATATTGAAGATGAAATCGCAGAAGCCTATCTTAGAGGTGAATTGAGGGAAGGAAATCATATTAAAGTACAGTTAAAGAAGGATCATGTTGTATTGGATATAACAGGGTAAAAGTAGGCAGCCATAGGAAAACACCTTACTATGGCTGCTTTTCATTTAGTTTTTGAAGCTATGGACAGGGGCAGGAATTCTTCCTCCACGGCTGATAAAATCAGCACTTGAAAATTTACTAACCGCCATAAGAGGGGCCATTCCCAGTAGTCCCCCAAATTCAGCTGAATCTCCTAAGGATTTTCCGTAAACAGGTATAATCCTAACGCCAGTTGTTTTATTGTTGATGACACCAATAGCTGCTTCATCTGCAATGATGGCGGATATGGTAGACTCAGGAGTATCCCCGGGTATAGCCACCATATCCAATCCTACAGAGCAAACACAGGTCATAGCCTCTAATTTATCTAAGCTTAATGAACCCTTTTCCACTGCTTCAATCATTCCCTCGTCTTCACTTACGGGAATAAAGGCTCCACTTAACCCTCCTACATGGGAAGAGGCCATAATACCACCTTTCTTTACTGCGTCATTCAATAGGGCCAAGGCAGCAGTTGTACCATGGCAACCACAGCTTTCTAAACCCATTTCCTCCAAAATCCTTGCTACACTATCCCCTATAGCAGGGGTGGGAGCGAGGGATAAATCCACGATACCAAAAGGCACCCCAAGTCTAGAAGAGGCCTCATGAGCCACCAGCTGACCAGCTCGTGTTATTTTAAAGGCTGTTTTTTTAATGGTTTCTGCCATTACATCAAAGCTTTCTCCTTTAATATTTTCAAGAGCACATTTTACTACACCAGGACCACTAATACCGACATTAATAATGGATTCAGCTTCTCCTACCCCATGGAAGGCTCCTGCCATAAAGGGGTTATCCTCAACTGCATTGGCAAAGACCACTAACTTAGCACAGCCTATACTATCCCGTTCCCTTGTAAGATAAGCAGTTTCCTTAATAATCCTACCCATATCCCTAACAGCATCCATGTTGATCCCAGATTTTGTACAAGCAACATTAATGGAAGAGCAGACTTTTTCAGTTGTAGCTAAGGCTTCTGGGATAGAGCTTATGAGGATTTTGTCACCTTTAGAATAACCCTTCTGAACCAAAGCAGAGAATCCCCCAATAAAGTTAATGCCTACAGTGGATGCAGCTTTATCTAAGGTTTTAGCAAATTCTACATAGCTTTTATCTTCACTGGCTTGGGCTATAAGGGCTATGGGGGTGACAGAAATTCTTTTGTTGATAATGGGAATACCATATTCTGTTTCAATTTCTTCCCCAACCTTTACCAAATTTTCGGCTAATCTTGTGATTTTATCATAAATCTTTTTTCTAGCATTTTTTCCAGAGGAATCACAGCAGTCTAAAAGCGAAATTCCCATAGTAATGGTTCTTATATCTAGTTTTTCTTTTTCAATCATGCTTATGGTTTCCATGATATTTTGAAAGTTGATCATTGTCATCATCTCCTAACGTTATTAGATACTGTGCATCGTATTAAATAGATCTTCATGTTGAATTTTTATGGAAACCCCTATTTCTTTACCAGCCATGACAAGCTCTTCCTTTAGCTGTTTAAAGTCTGTCGTTAGCTCCTTAAGATCTACAAGCATCACCATAGCAAAATAATCCTGTAGTAGGGTTTGATTAATGTCTAAAACATTTACCCTATTCTTTTTCAATATCGTAGTCACACCATGAATAATGCCAATTTTGTCATCACCTATTACACTAATAAATGCTTTCATTGTCCATCTCTCCCTTGTAAGAATAATATAGCTGGAGACATTCAAAAAAAGAAAAGAGACTAAATAATAAACTTAGTCTCTGGAAATCAAGATTTTTCAAGTAGGAAAAAACTATCGTATTAATAAAAAATCCTTAATAACAATAGAATTATAACTATATGAGAAATCCCCTGTCCTTTTACCTGAGAGTTTCACCTGAAACCAGGCTTTCCCCTTCGGTGCTCCTTTGAGTCTCTCCAGAGGCTCGTCCAATAACGGTTTACAATAGAATGTATTCCACTATCTTCATTCGATTTTTATGGAATTGTGTTTTATGAATAATCATCATTTTAACATGAATACTTATCAGAAATCAATAAAAAATTTTAAAAATTTTCAAAAGAATTAAAAGAATATAAAATAAATTATAGTAAAATCAATGAAGTTTTTTTAAAGGCTTTAAGGCAGGTCCTTCCACAATATCACCTTCAATGGAAAATCTAGAACCATGACAAGGACAGTCCCAAGTTTTTTCAGCATCATTCCAATTAACCTCACAGCCTAGATGGGTACAGGTGGTATCTACTAGGTGTAGCTGACCCTTTTCATCACGATAGGCACCTACCCGGTGTCCTTCTACTTCTATCACTTTACCTTCATTGTTTTTCAATTTCCCCTCGAAGGAAGGGGTAAAGATTTTGCCACCAATAAAATTCATAGCAACATCAGCATTTTCCTTTACAAAGCTGGGGACAGAGGCTGTTGGCGTGAACCGAGAAGGATTATAAAGGGAGTTCCATGGATTATCCTTCTTTAAAATGAGATCTCTGAAGATTATAGCGGCTACAGTACTAGTAGTCATTCCCCATTTACCAAAACCAGTAGCTACATAAATATTAGGTGTAGATGAGGATAACTGACCGATATAGGGGATACCATCCATCGTATAACCATCCTGGGCAGACCAGCGATAAAGTATATCCTCCACTGGAAAGGTTTCATGGGCAAACTTTGCTAAATTTCTATAATGTTCTAGAGTGCTTTTACCATGTCCTGTTTTGTGATGTTCTCCTCCTACTAAAATTAGTTCACTATCCTCCAACCTTTGGGCCCGAAGGGAGCGGGTGGGCTGTTCAGCGTTAATATACATTCCCCCAGGAAACTTCTCTTTCATTTTTACCCCTAGAACATAGGATCTATTAGGATAAACCCTAGAAAAATATAAACCAGGCTTATCATAAAATGGATAATGGGATGCCACAATGACTTTAGAGGCGGTTACTTTTCTACCTCCTGCTGTAATCACAATAGGACAATTATCCTGTTGAATATCCAAGACCTTTGTATTTTCAAAGATATGACAGCCATCTCCAGGAATCTCCTTTGCCAGAGCAAGTAGATACTTACGGGGGTGAAATTGAGCTTGACCATCAAATCGGACAGCAGCCTTGACTGGAAAAGGCAGGGGTATTTCTTCTACATATTCTGCCTTTATTCCTAAGGAGGCTGCAGTTTTTGTCTCATCAATAATTTGTTGTACATAATCATGGGATTGCGTATAGATATAGGCTGATTGCCAACTAAAGTCACAATCAATATTTTTGTCTTGGATTAATTCCCCCATGATTTGTATAGCAGCTTCATTGGCAGAAGCATATTGTTGAGCTTTTTCCTGACCCAACTGTCTTTTTATCTTGTCATAAATTAAACTGTGCTGAGAGGTGATTTTAGCAGTGGTATGTCCCGTAGTTCCCTGTAGAATACCGTCTGCTTCTAATATAGCTATCTTCAAGCCCTCTTGTTTTAAAAAAAATCCAGTAGTAATTCCTACCATTCCCCCACCGACAATGGCAACGTCTACTGTGATATCCTCCTGCAATGGGGAGTAGCTTGGTTTTTCCCTAGAGGAAAGCCAATAGGATTGAGGGTTTATATGTTGAATGTCCATTTTTACATCCTCCTAATCTTTTAAAATATGATATAATCATATTTTACAGGGTTTAAAAGGAAATATACTAAGATTGGAAATGTTTTTTAAACAAATGAAGCTTAGCCAAATATCTAGGCTCGTTTGAGGGATTTTACCTAGGGAGCATAGAAAAAAAATGAGTTTTATGATATATTTATTTCAATAAAGGGATAATAGATAACAAGACTATAAGGAAGGGGAACAAAATGGAAAACAAGCCTAGCACTTCAAATTTTATTAAAAATATTGTTATACAAGATTTAGAATCAGGAAAGCATAAAGAAATTATTACCCGTTTTCCGCCAGAGCCCAACGGGTATCTACATATTGGACATGCTAAATCCATTGTATTGAATTTTGAACTGGCGGATGAATTTAACGGAAAAACCAACCTTCGATTTGATGATACAAACCCAACGAAAGAAGACACAGAATATGTTGAATCCATTAAAGAGGATGTACAGTGGTTAGGTTTTCAGTGGGATAATTTATATTTTGCCTCAGATTATTTTGAAGAAATGTATAATCGAGCAGTTTTATTAATTAGAAAAGGAAAGGCCTATGTTTGTGACTTATCCCCCGAAGAAATTCGTCACTATAGAGGAACCTTAACAAAGCCAGGAAAAGAAAGTCCCTATCGCAATAGAACTGTGGAAGAGAATTTAGCTTTGTTTGAAGCTATGGGCCGTGGGGAATTTAAGGATGGAGAAAAGGTACTGAGGGCTAAAATTGATATGGCTTCTCCCAACTTAAATATGCGGGACCCTGTGATTTATCGGATTCTACATGAGAGCCATCACAATACAGGAGACAAATGGTGTATCTACCCAATGTATGACTATGCCCATCCCCTGGAGGATGCTATTGAAGGTATCACACATTCCATCTGCACTCTAGAATTTGAAGATCATCGCCCCTTGTATGATTGGGTTATTCAAGAATGTGAAATGGAAAGTCAACCTCAACAAATTGAATTTGCAAGATTAAATGTAACCAATACCGTCATGAGCAAGAGAAAGCTAAAGCAACTGGTGGATGAAAATGTTACAGACGGTTGGGACGATCCTAGAATGCCTACTATTGCAGGTTTAAGAAGAAGAGGGTGTACCCCAGAGGCGATTAGAAATTTTTGCAGAGAGATTGGTGTTGCAAAAAACCACAGTGTTGTAGATGCTCAAATGCTGGAGCACTTCATTCGTGAGGACTTAAATGCTAAGTCACCTAGAACTATGGCGATTTTGAAACCATTAAAAGTAGTTATCACCAACTATCCAGAGGATCAAGTAGAAATGCTGGAGGGAGAAAACAACCCTGATGATCCATCGATGGGAACTCGACAAATTCCCTTCTCTAAAGAAATTTATATAGAAGAAGAGGATTTTATGGAAAATCCTCCAAAAAAATATTTTAGATTATTCCCAGGGAATGAAGTTCGTCTAAAGCACGCCTACTTTATTAAGTGCAATGAAGTGATTAAAGATGAAAACGGGAAAATTATAGAGCTGCACTGTACCTATGATCCTGAAACCAAAAGTGGAACAGGTTTTACAGGTAGAAAGGTAAAGGGAACCCTCCATTGGGTAGACGCAAAAAATGCCATCCCAGCCGAGTTTCGATTATATGAGCCTTTGATTTTAGATGATAATAACACTGAAGATGAAAACAAAACCTTCTTAGATCAAATTAATCCCAATTCCTTAGAAGTATTAGAAGGATTTGTGGAGGCCAATATGAAGACTGCTAAACGCCAAGATAAATTTCAATTCTTTAGACATGGATATTTTAATGTAGATCCTAAATACACCACAGAGGATAAGCTGGTGTTCAATAGAATTGTATCCCTAAAGAGCTCCTTTAAAATTTAAAAATAATGAAAATCCCCCCTTTCTTAGGAAGAGGGGATTTCTACATTTCCCCCTTTTTACAAGGAAATTAATAGGGAGTTTTCAAATAAAATAGTGCCTAAATTAGCGACTATTTTTTTATCTAATTAGCAGGTGAATTAGACAGAAAAGTATAATAAATATAATGAAAAGGTTATAGGGGGGATTTATTGATGATGGAAAGGTATAACAGAAACATGAAAATGTTATCAAGGGAAGAAAATGAGAGACTAAAGGAGTATAGGGTATGCGTTATTGGGTGTGGTGGCCTTGGAGGCTATATTATTGAGCTGTTGGGGAGACTGGGGATAGGCCATATTACAGCTGTAGATGGAGATGTTTTTGAAGTAACGAACTTGAATCGTCAAATTCTATCTAATGAAGAAAATCTAGGGACAAGCAAGGCAAATGCTGCTAAAGAAAGAATGAAGCTAGTCAATTCTCAAATTAATGTTGAAGCACTGTCCTATAGACTGACAGAAGAAAATAGTGAAGAGATATTAAGGGGTCATGATGTTATTGTGGATGCCTTAGATAATGTAGAAACAAGGTTTGTTCTACAAGCATCTGCTGAAAGGTTGGGAATACCCTTAGTACATGGGGCAATTGCTGGATGGTATGGTCAAATAACAACAATATTTCCTGGAGATAGAACTTTAGACAAAATTTATGCTCAAAAGGATATTAATGGTGTGGAAAAGGAGTTGGGGAACCCTTCCTTTACACCAGCTTTAGTAGCTTCTATTCAAGTAAGTGAGGTTTTGAAGGTTCTTATTAATAGGGGAGAACTTATTCGACATAAAATATTGTTTATTAATACTATGGAACCAGATTATTATATAGCAGAATTAGGATAATAATGTTTTGAAAATCATACTAAACAGTACATATAAAATGACACTTAGTTTGGTTATCTATAAGGAATTTTTACTCCCTGTGAATTGTAGTTCGAGCTATCTTATGTAGCACTTTATGTTAATACGATGAAGAATAAATAGACTTTACAATGAGAGTAGGAACAACAGGTTAAAGAAATGAGGGATAAAGCTATGAAGATTGACTTTATTGTCTGTGAAGACAATCCCAAAACAAGAAAAACTATTTGTGATTGGTTAGGGATTTATACGAATAACAAAGAGGTTCAACTACTATTGGCTACATCTGAACCAGAGGAAGTTCTTGCTGCAATCCAAAAGGAGGAAGGAATCAAAATCTGTCTGTTAGATATCAATATAAATAAAAGTATCAACGGTGTAGCCTTAGCGGAAAAGATAAAAAGTATTAACCCCCATACAAAAATTGTTTTTATAACTGCCTATGCGGAATGGGCAGTAGAAAGTCTCAATAGAAATATTGAGCCCTTTGCCTATCTCACAAAGCCTTTAGATAGACAAACCTTTGATTGGCACATAAAAAGGCTATTAAAGAAGGTGAATGAGCTATATAATGGCCAAGCCTATGGAGAAAAGGAGGTTTTCATAAAGCTGGAGGCCTATGGTCGTAGCCACTATAAAAAACTAGAGACAATTACCCACGTTGAAACCTATCATAAGGAGGGATATCTTACAGTCCATACTCTTCAAGGAGAAAAAATCATCCATAGAAGCAGATTAAATGATATGCTCTTAAACTTAAATAGGCTTAGCCCCGATACTTTTCTTCAATGCTACAAATCTATAATTGTAAATCCCCGTCATATAGAAGTTATTGATAAAAAGGAAGGAGAAATCCTACTGAAGGGTGGCAAGAAATTATTTATGTCAAGAAACAAACGGGTACAGGAAGAAATAGAAAGAAAGATTATGGGGAGTTATTTATGATGAATGTTGATAATTTTAGAAGTATTATAGTTATTGCAATGGAGGCTTTAATATATATTAATGTTTTAAGAATCTTTATAAAAGTACCCAGCAACAAATTTTTACCACTATATCTTTCTATATTTATATCAGGGATAGCACTAGTTACTCTACACAGTGAAATGCAATATTTTTATTATTTTAAAACGGCATTAGGATTATTAATTTTTGGAGCTATTACAATCATAACACTGAAAATAGAATTTTTAAAAACAATGTTTATGCTATTTATTTATGCCATTTTAACCTTATTAGGTAATGTTCTTTCGATTTTTACAATGCTATTTATATTAAATGTAACAACGATAGAAATTCAAAATGATACAGGATTATTTTTCACAGCTAATTTAATATCCTTTAGTATAATCGCATTATTACTCTATATATTGAAATATATCATTTTATACAAACGTTATGGTAAATCAATGCAAGTTAAAAGTAAAAACATCGCTTTTTACATTTTAACTGTATTTTCTATGCTATTTATAAATCTATACACATTTCTTTATCATGTACATGAAATGGAAATATTTATTTCTATTTTACACATTATTTTGATTGTTGCTTATATCACGATTTCTCTTAATTATACTTTTTTAGAAAATGACTTTTTATATCAAAAAAAACTATATAAAAATCAGCAGGAGTATCTTAGGGTTATAGAAAATTTATTGAATGGCTATCGGGAGCTAAAGCATGGATGGCAAAATTACTTGACGGGCTTTTCTGGTTTTATTTATGGGGAGGAAAGAAGTTGGGAGGGACTAACGGAATATTATGAATCAGTGATAAAGAAGACCAAACACCTAACAAACGACTCCCTATCTGTCCTTAGAAAAATTAAAAGCTATATTTTACTAGGGCTGTTTATTGAAAAAATCAATGAAGCGGAAGCGGAAGGTATCCATGTTCATATCAACATTACAGGAGAAGAATTAAAGATGGGCCAGGATTGTGACTTCCAAATAGATTTAAGCTTTATGTTGGGAAATTTTTTAGACAATGCTGTCCGTCATGCTAAAGAGGCGGATATACCTATGATATGGATTATAATCGATAATAGAGGAGATTATATTGACTTTATTATCAAAAACACCTTTAATATCATGGGGACAGAAGCCACACAACGCTTTGACAGTGGACATGGCTTAAAATTAGTTGGAGAAAAGGTAAAAAAATATCCCTTTATTGTCCACAATACCATTATAGATGAGGATGTGTTTACTCAAGAGCTAATTGTGGAACAGCATATACCTCACACAATGGGAGAACTGGCATAAAAAAGGATGCCCTTAGTTAAAGGCACCTTTTTTGCTAACGGTTTTCTACTCTTCCAGCATAGATTCTGGCATTTTTGGCTCTCTTAACACCCACATCACACAACCTGAATAAACTGTAAACATAAAGGCAAAGCTACTTAACATGGTGGCTAGTGTAGCAAACAACTTGCTCTTTTTCATTAGTTTCTCCTCCTTTTAATTTAAATAATTTATACATCCAGGGAGTAGTAAAGATACTCTCCCAAAAGACCCCTAAGGTAATTAATTTTCCATAAGGATTTCCCATATTCATTAAAGCCATGATAAATAATAACAGTATCACAGCCAACAGTTTTTTCCTCAGTTTTTTTCTAAGGACAGCACTCCTTAAGGGACGAGCTGCTGTAGCTGCTGGAGCAAAGCAATATAAAAGCCCACAGCTAACTCCCCAAAGAACTAAGATCAAATACCAAGGAAAAACATAAAAGATACTCATGAAGGTTATACCAAATAACAAAATAAAGCTTCCGATAAAACAGCTGAAGTCATCCTTCAGATGAATGCCCCAAGCATAGGCTCGGACAAGACCGTAGCTCAGCAATGCAACGGCAAAGTAGACTAAAAACTTATCTATACGAAAGTGAAAGAATATAGCTGCACTTAAAAGTGCAACAAATTTAGGCAGGGCTATAAAAAATATAGCAAGGCCGTATTCGATTCTTTCTAAATCCTTTTGACTTTTTTGGGGCAGGCACTCCCCTATAAAGGAGTAGGTTAAATGCTGGGCCATTTTTTCTGGAAAAGCCATTTTCATCAATCCTTTGATAAATTTGTAGAAAAACCGACTATATAGTACTAAAATCGATATTATTTGTAATCCATAAGAACAGCATAAAAGAAAATAAGTTTTTATAAAAGTATTAATAGATAAAAATGTGTATTCATCGATGTACTATTTAAAAAACAATTTATCGAAGAACAGTACTGATTATCGAAGGAACAATAAAGTCCTATAGATCATGCTATATAATCAAAGATATGGATATCTTTAATAAAAAGGAAAGATAAAAGGAGGACTTTTGAATGGGGGACAAAGCTTCGGAAAAAGAAATAGAGGAACAGCAACAAAAAAAACAATTAACAGAGCAAGGAGAAGAAAAAAGTCTCCTACATAATAAAAAAACAATAAGAAACATACAACATTATTCCAATAGAATTGCCAATGTTATACTACCGGATTTGGAGTAAGGGGTTAAGGTGGTAGGGGAAGGAGGAGTAAGGTTGGAGTTAACAAAAGAATTATTACATTACAACAAGGAAGCTGCCATTAACGGAATGGAAGACGTATCTACAATATCCTTTCTAAATGCTTTAGAAGAATTTGTTATTATTATAGATCCTGATAACCATAAAATTGTTTTTGCTAATGATTATGCCAAAAGACAGAATCCTAACTTAGAGGGAAATTGCTGTTGGGAGGGACTGGGTTATCATCAAAGCTGCTGCTATAATAAAGGCTGTCTTTACAGCAATACTATTGAAGTTGAAAGCCATAATGGAAGATGGAATGAACACAGGATAGCAGGAATTAAACTACCTAAAAAAACATTGGTTATGGAGACTATTATAGATATTACAGCAAAGAAGAATAAGGACAAGGGAAAAAATACAAAAGGCAATCTTTTATCTATGGTTTCCCACGAATTAAGAACACCCTTAAATATTATCCTATCAACTATACAGCTATTAGAAGCCTATAATAAAGATTGGAATTCTTCTAAAAACCTTAAGCATACCCAAAGAATAAAGAGGGCTACTGAGCAAATCAATAAATTATTAAGAGATATTTTACTGGTGGAAAAGATGGAAGCCCACAAGATAAAATTTACCCCTAAAAAAATTGATGTAGTGAATCTTACAAAATCTACAATTGAACTCCTTAGAGAAAACATGAAGGAATATGTAGAGATTAACCTTGTTACTCCAAAGGAAGCTTTTGTTGTTAAAGTAGATGAATTCATTATTACAACCATATTAATGAACCTTATTACCAATGCAATAAAATATTCTAAAGAAAAAAAGGATATAAAGGTACAGCTGGATTTTATCCAAAATAGGATGCTCTTTAAAATTATTGATAAGGGCATTGGTATACCTGTAGAAGAACAAAAAAACCTATTTAAACGTTTTTATAGAGCATCTAATGCTGAAAAAATTTCTGGAACAGGATTAGGTCTAGCCATCGTAAAGGAGCTTGTGGAGCTTCATAAAGGAAGTATAAGCTTTATAAGCAAACAAAATGAGGGAACTACTTTTATGATAGAAATACCTACTGACATATAAAATAACACTTAACTTAGGTGGAGCTTTAGCAATACAGCAAAGGATAAAATATCCTACTCAGCTATAGAGAAGATAAAAACTTCTCTATTTTAGTGTTTGCTATTATAAAGTGGTATAATAAAAAAAGGGGTAGGTCAATAAAGACAAAATAAAACTGCATCCTTAGGATTCTCCAATCTATTTAAGGATACAGTATAGTCCAACAGGTATTTAATAACATTTTAATAAACCTCATAAATTTATTTACCAAGCATAGTAATTAGCAACAAATCGATGCTTTAGAATATAAAGTCTTCATCCATAGGACCTGCTCCCCAAAAATTCAAGTTACAACCACTGTTAACTAAGTAATACTCTATAAGTGAGGCATAATTTTTTTCCTGCTCACTTTTTACAAGGGTTAATTGTTTCTCAGGATTTATTGAGGACCCTAATGAATCATCATTATTATTTGAAAATTCTAACTTTTTACCCAACATTTTTTCACCTCCCTATAAAATAAGTTGTCTTTTTTAATAAAAAACTCGCCCATGAAAAATACTTTTCAAGGACGAGATATTACCCGTGGTACCACCTTAATTGCATCTAAAAAAATGCCTCTTCTTATGGTTCTAACAAACCTCAGCCCTTATCGAGGCCAATCGGCATCTATTACTACTTGGTTCATAGATGCTGTTCAGGAGTGATTTGTATTTTATCTATAGTATTGGCTTCCAGCCAAGGCCAACTCTCTAGAACTATTCCCTTAAAATACCCTTCTCCCTCTTCACATTAACTAGTATTTAAAATATTTAATATAAAATTAAATTATTTATTAATAAGTATTATAACAATATTTATATGCACTGTCAACGGAATTATCAAAAAAATTTAACTATTTATTTAATTTATTTAATTTTAACAATACAAGAGTTATCTTTATCCTTTTACATACGGCTAAAATTTCTTCTGAATAAAGGAGTATTTTATCGTAGTGATCCGGATACTTGATTAATGTCATAAGGTGTTTCCTGGTAGACATAATAGTTTAGCCAATTGGTAAATAGAAGGGCACCATGACTTCTCCACACCACCATAGGGGGCTTAGATGGATCGTTATTAGGAAAATAGTTTTTAGGGGGCTCTATTTCCTTACCGGCAGTTACATCTCGATCATATTCAGATTTTAACGTTAAGGGATCATACTCAGAGTGGCCAGTTACGAAAATCTGTCTATTGTCTTTAGAGGCCACAATATAAACGCCACTTTCCACAGATTCCGATAAGATTTCAAGCTGTGGAACCCTTTCTAAATCCTCCCTTCTTACTTCTGTATGTCTAGAATGGGGGGCATAAAAATAATCATCAAAGCCCCTTAAAAGCTTTATGTTTTTTTTGTTAATGGTATGGGGAAAGACACCAAACATTTTATTTTGTAAGGGATATTTTAAAATTCCATAATGATGATATAGTCCTGCCTGAGCCCCCCAACAAATATGAAGGGTGGAGGTGACATTAGTCAATGTCCAATCCATAATTTCTTTTAGCTCTTCCCAATAGGTGACTTCATGGAAATCCAAATGCTCTATAGGGGCTCCAGTAATGATAAAGCCATCAAACTTCTCATCCTTTACCTCATCAAAGGTTTTATAAAAGGTGGTCAAATGCTTTTCCGGGGTATTCTTTGAACTATGATTTTTAGGATGCAGGAGGACAATATCCACCTGTAGAGGAGAATTCCCCAATTGTCTTAAGATTTGAACCTCAGTAGTAATTTTTGTAGGCATTAAGTTTAGAATACCAATTTTTAAAGCCCGGATATCCTGACTCAATGCACGGCTTTCTGTCATGACAAAAATATTTTCCTTGTTTAAAACTTCGGTAGCGGGAAGATTATCGGGTATTTTTACTGGCATTTAATGAAATTCCTCCTTTTGAATCTATTTTTACTGACGCTTTGATTTCTCAAGAGCTGTATCCAAGTCGTCAATCAAATCTGCTGCATCTTCTATTCCCACAGAAATACGAATCATGTCAGGGGTAACACCAGCAGCCCTTTGTTCTTCCTCTGTTAGCTGAGCATGGGTTGTACTGGCAGGATGAATCACAAGGGATTTTGTATCTGCTACATTGGCCAATAGAGAAAATAACTCTAGACTGTCGATAAATGTTCTTCCTGCCTCTAGGCCCCCCTTAATACCAAAAGTAAAAATGGAGCCAGCCCCCTTAGGTAAGTATTTTTGTGCTAAGTCATAATATTTATTATCTTCTAGACTAGGATAATTCACCCAGTCAACAAGGGGATGATTAACTAAAAAATCTACAATTTTCTTTGTGTTTTCTACGTGGCGTTGTACCCTCAGGGATAGAGTTTCAAGTCCCTGAATAAATAAAAAGGCATTGAAGGGGCTTAGGGTAGCACCTGTATCTCTTAGAAGCTGCACTCTAGCTTTGACAATATAAGCAAGAGGGCCAAAGGTTTCTGTATAGCTTACGTTGTTATAGGAGGGGTCGGGTTTTGTAAAGGATGAAAATCTGTGGCTTCCAGTCCAATCAAAGGTTCCACCATCTACAATTACCCCACCAATGGAGCTTCCATGACCCCCAATGAACTTTGTTGCAGAGTGGACAACAATATCTGCACCAAACTCGATAGGACGAATTAAATAAGGGGTCCCAAAGGTATTGTCTACAATAAGAGGCAATCCGTTTTCATGGGCAATCTTTGCTACTGCTTCGATATCAATTAAATTAATGCTAGGATTACCTATTACTTCTACATAAATAGCTTTCGTTTTTTCATTAATAGCTGCTGCAAAGTTTTGTGGGTCATCAGAATCTACAAATACTGTTTTGATGCCCATTCTTGGTAGGGTAGAAGCAAATAGATTATAGGTACCTCCATACAAGGTGCTGGCAGAAATAATTTCATCCCCAACCTCAGCAAGGTTTTGGATAGCGTAGGTAATAGCTGCTTGACCAGAAGATACTGCCAAAGCTCCTACACCTCCCTCTAGGGCAGCGATTCGTTCTTCGAACACCGCTGTTGTAGGATTGCCAATTCTTGTATAGATGTTGCCAGCTTCCTTAAGACCAAATAGATTAGCTGCATGCTCTGCACTATTAAATACATAGGCACAGGTTTGGTAAATGGGAACTGCTCTTGAACCTGTAGTAGGGTCTGGTTTCTGTCCTGCATGGACCTGAAGTGTGTCAAATCTCAAATTTTTTTGTGACATTTTAATATCGCTCCTTTTTAATAGTAGTATTGAAATACAAAAAAGCTCCTCCAAGAGAATGGAGAAGCTTATAAGCATATATGGATTAGTTATCCTCTCATCTCTTAGGTAAATATACCTACAGGATTTAGCACCATGCACATAGTATGCTGGTTGCCGGGCTTCATAGGGCCAGTCCCTCCGCCACTCTTTATAAGAGTTAAGTATGAAGTTTTATGTTATATAATTTATCACCCAGTAAAGGTTATGTCAAGGTTTTTTTAAAAAATAAAAATAATTAAATCTATTTTAAATTTTTCATCTGTTAAATTCTGTTGTTGATTTTATGGTAGTTAATAATATTGAAAAATGTTGGAGCAGGTCATTTATAGAATCCTTCTAAAATCCTCAGAAGTACATTAATAAAATTATAGAGCCTATAGAATAAACTGTATATTTATAAAATTATAAAAAATATGTTATAATAATTAAATAGAAATGAATAAATACATAGATATAATAATCTGTATAAAAAGATAAAACCAGGGATAAAACACGAATTTCAATAGAATTTTGTGCTATTATCAAGAGGAAATTCCCTTATACCCTTTAATTATCTATCATATTTAAGAAAAACATATATTTATCTAATATAATTCTACAAATAGTTTAAAAAGTATTTGTTTTGGGTATAAAATATTAAAATATTTACTAAAAACAAATAAAAATATAAAAAATATAAATTTAATGAGGATATAATACAAAAATACTTTGCAAATGTGATTTTTATAAATATACAAGTTTGACAAAAATATCAAGGGGGTGTGGTAGGCTTCATCTGACCAGAATGAAGTAAGAAAGAGAAAAGAAAGACGATAAGAATAAATAAAGGGAGGATACAATGAGTATTAACAAAGCTTATGCTCAAGCATTAGGGGCACATGAAGTGGAGGATCTAAAGGTTACGAAGGCAACTGTGGAGGATGTTGAAGGAATATTGGCAGTAGCAGCTTCTGTAGGAACCGATAGCAAAGACCATAGAAAAGGATTTTTAATGGATAACTATTTAAAGGATAAGAAAAAGTATGGGGAGAAGTTTAAAAATGATGTTGAAAATTCAAAGCTATTTTATGTCATTAAAAAAGGAGAACGGGTTTTAGGATTTCTCTTGGCCTACACAAAAGAACAATGGATTAACATGGAACCCACTTGGCTTTTTAAGACTATGTGGAAGGGAGATTTTGATAAAAAATCTCTGAAAAAATTTGTTGTTCTCGAAAAAATTGCCGTTCGCTCAAACTTAACGGGATTAGGTATAGGAAGTAAGCTATACAAACGATTTAAAGAAGATGCTAAAGCTATGGGGATTAAGGATATGTTTTCCGAGACGATTATTTCACCAAAGCCAAATTTTGCATCTATGGAATTTGCAATTAAACAACAGTACAATTTGGCAGGGATTCGATACGAAAAATTCGAGGGTAAAGTTCTTACCGACATCGTTTATCATAGAAAATTATTATAAAAGACGACCCAACTGGGTCGTCTTTGTATTTATAAGTTTACTTTTACTTCATATTTACCCTTTAATTCATTTACTCTATTTGAGTACAGATCATGCTGTTTTTGACCAAGAAGTTGTTGCGCTAATTGACCTTTAACATCTTCAAAAGACTTCATTTCTTCGGGATTTTGCTCAAATACCTTAATAATATGGTGACCAAATTGAGTTTTTACAGGCTTGCTAATCTCATTCTTTTCCATGCTGAAAACAGCTTCTTCAAATTCAGGTACCATTTGTCCCCTAGGAAAAGCACCTAGGTTTCCGCCCTGAGCCTTTGAAGGACATTTTGAATATTTTTCAGCGGCTTCCTCAAAGGAAAGACCCCCTTCAAGCTCTTTAATAATTGCTTCAGCTTCTTCTTCACTATCTACAAGAATGTGACTAGCTTTTGCAGTAGCTGGATTTTTAAAATGATCTTTATGGGATTCGTAATACTCGCCTAATTCCTTTTCGTCAAGGGCTACAGTTTTTACCAATTTGTTAATGGCATATTGCTTTAAAAAACTTTCTTCTACTTTTTTCAACTCTTTTTGAAAGGTTTCATCTTTATCTAGACCGTTGTCTAAAGCATCTAGATAAAACAATTCTTGGTTTATAAGCTCTTCTAACAATCTTTTTTTGCCTTCCTCCGATTGAAATTGTGCAGCCCTTTGTGGATCAATGCCCCTCATAAGTAGTTGTAGATCGGCCTCGGTAATTTCACGATCCCCTACTACTGCCAAAATGTTTTTGTTATCCATAAATTAAACGCTCCTTTGTAAGTATATTCTAAACCATCTTAACAAAAAAAGAGGAATATGTCCAATTTACATGAGTTTCCCCCAATAAATGGTGAATTATTATAATAAAGTAGTTTTGGTTATTAATTTTTAAAGTTTAAAAAAATTCTTTTCAAAATCATAAAAATAAAGTACACTAAAGACAGATATTGGAAAAGTCCTTGACTCAAGGACTAAATGTTATATTTTTCTAAATCGCTAATATAGTGGATATTTTAGGATAAAAATCGTAGAACTTCTTCTTCAGAAATGGTTTAAAAAATAGATTTTTTACAATAATAAGTATAGGCAATAGTGTATAGTAAATCTTTAATATAAAGGAGGTCAATATATTGAAAAAAATATTAATAACTGGCGCATTAGGTCAAATAGGTTCAGAATTGACAATGAACATGAGGAAAATCTATGGCAATGATAATGTAATTGCCAGTAGTAGAAGAAGACAAGAAAATGAGGTAGTAGAAAGTGGACCTTTTGAAATTGTAGATGTTACTAACCCACAACATCTTGTGGATGCAGTAAAAAAGCATAAGCCAGATACTATTATTAATCTTGCTGCTATTTTATCAGCCAATGGAGAAAATAATCCATCGGCAGCATGGAATATAAATATGAATGGTCTATATAATATTTTAGAAGTTGCTAGAGAAAATCAATGTGCTGTTTGCACCCCAAGCTCTATCGCAGTTTTTGGTCCTAGTACACCAAAGGATAATACTCCTCAGGATACATTGATGCGTCCAACCACCATGTATGGTGTAACAAAGGTGGCAGGGGAACTTCTTTGTGATTATTACTTTAAAAAGTTCAATGTGGACACTAGAGGTGTTCGTTTTCCAGGATTAATCTCTAATGTTGCATTACCTGGAGGCGGAACCACTGATTATGCTGTGCATATTTACTATGAAGCCCTAAAAAATAAGAAATACACCTGCTTTTTACAAAAGGGCACCTATATGGATATGATGTATATGCCAGATGCACTAGATGCTATTATTAATCTAATGGAGGCTGACCCAACTAAGTTAGTCCATAGGAATGCCTTTAATGTTACTGCTATGAGCTTTGATCCCGAAGGCATTGCTGCAGAGATTAAAAAGCATATTCCAGAGTTCACCATAGATTATAATGTAAATCAAGACATACAAAACATAGCAGACTCATGGCCCAATTCATTGGATGATAGTGAAGCAAGAGAGCAATGGGGCTGGAATCCAAAATATGATTTAACAGCTATGACGAAGGATATGTTAGATACGTTAAGCAAAAAACTTAATATTCAGTATTAATTAAACAAAGTCCTCCTTTTAAATATAGGGAGGACTTTGTTTAAATATTCTAAAAAATTTCCTTTACTTTTGGTTAAATTTTTTATACAATACGTTACAAATTAACTTAATAGATACTAGGATATAGGAGGGACTGTTGTGACCATAACAGTAAGGGATATTTTAAATCTACCAATTTTTAAAAATGTTACTATTATCGCAGGGAAGAATGGTTTAGATAAAAGGATAAAACGAATAAGTGTTTTTGATATATTTACCTATGATGATGATCCTCAGCACCTATCAAAGGAGGGGGACTTTTATCTTTCGGGTTTTTATGACATAAGAAATTCCATTGAAAATCAGATACAAGCTATCAATATTATGATAAAAGCTGGATCCTGTGCCTTATGTCTCATTGATTCCTTTGTTGGAGAAATCCACCAGGAGGTGAAGAAGGTAGCTGATGACAATGACTACCCTATTCTAGTAATAAGTGGTGAAATTCCCTACTCGGAGATAATTATGGATGTGATGGAGGCCATTATTGAAGACAATCTTGATACTATCAAAAGTTTAGAGATTGAACATATGCTAAAGGAAAGCTTTAATAAAAATGCATTGCTGGAAAAAGCTTATCAAATCAACGAAAACTTTGAAAAAAATGTAATAATTTTATTTTACAGTGATTATGCCATTACAAAGAGGTATATAGAAAGGATAAAGGATTCCTATGTAGGGCATAAGGAATGGACGATTCTTAAGTTTAGAAAGGGTATTTTATTTATCATTACAAGTAATAAAAGGACATATGAAGATATAAGTTGTACTTTGAACTATGCTATAAAGACATTGGGGAAAGATAGTACCACCTACAAAATTGGGATTAGCAACTATCATTTAGGCTTAGATAAACTAAATACAGCTCTTCAAGAGGCGGTTTTTTCTTGTGATTTAGCAAAAATTATGGATCAAAAGGTTGTCTACTACAATAAGCTAGGTATTTATAAATTTTTAACACCATTAAGACATAATCCTGCCATAAAGAACTTTCATGATGAGATACTCCAGCCTATCATAAGCTATGATGAGAAGAATAAAAGCAATCTCTTGGAAACTGCAGTGGCTTTTATAGATAACGATACAGATGTTAAAAAAACCGCACAAGTACTATTTCAGCACGAAAATACTATACGATATAGAATTATGAAAATCAAAGAAATTTTTGATAAAGAAAATATACAGGGGAATTTTATTGAACAATTATCAGTAGCTATCAAAATTAACAAACTATACTAAATAAAACAATTCAATAACACAATTTAAATATACATGCGAATGGATAAATAATAGCTAAAATAAACCAAATTATTTATAAACATTCGTTGTTTTTTTGTCTAAAATAAAATTCAATACATTGGAAACACAGGGATTGTAATATTTACAAAAACCATACCCTCTGTTTATAGATATTACAAAGGAAGAATAAAGTTTCTTAGAGAATGTATAAATAAAAGTTATTCGAATTTTTAAAAATAATTTAGGAGGTTAAAGAATGAAAAAGCAAAGCTGGAAAAGAAAACTATCTATTTTTTTATTGATAGGCATTTTAATTTTATCGGGATTTTTAATGACTGCCTGTGGAGGAGGACAACAAACGGCCCAAGGGGAAGAGGGTCAGCCAAGAATAGCTTTTTATGCTACGGCTAATGAACCAATCTTAGATTTTGATCCAAGTGTAGAATTTTCTAATGGTATTGTTGTGCTACACAATATTTATGAGACCCTATTAAAATATGAAGCATTAGAAGATAAAGTTGTTCCTGTTTTGGCTACGGATTATTCTGTTAGCGAAGATGGATTAATATGGGAATTTAATATAAGAGAAGGGGTAAAGTTCCATGATGGCAGTGACTTAAACGCTGAAGCTGTAAAGCTGTCTATAGAAAGAACCATCAATATGGATCAAGGGGCTGCTTATATTTGGCATCCAGTGGAGGAGATTAATGTAGTAGATACGTACAAGGTAGAATTTAAGCTCTCCTATCCAGCACCTTTAGATTTAATTGCCAGTGCTGGGTATGCAGGATTTATTATGTCACCAGCAGCAACGGAAGAAGCCAGTAATTGGTTTGCTCAAGGCAATACAGCTGGAACAGGTCCCTACACCATAGATAGTTTTAAGATGGGGGAAGAAGTTGTACTAAAGGTTTTTGAAGATTATTGGAAGGGATGGGAAGGCAACTACTTTGATAAAGTCTTCTTTAAAAGGGTGGCAGAAGCATCCTCTAGAAGATTATTGCTAGAAAGAGGAGAAGTTGATTTCGTCAGTATGCTTCCCTATGAGGATTTAGAGGTGTTAAAAAACAATCCAAATCTAGACCTTATTGTAGGACCTTCTTATCAGAATTTGTTCTTCAAATTTAATACTGAAAAAGAGCCTTTAAACAATAAATTGGTTCGCCAAGCTATATCCTATGCATTCCCCTATGGGGACGTAATGGAATATGCAGTAGGTGGCTATGCAACCCAAGCTAGAGGTGCTGTTCCTTTAGGACATTGGGGTCATGGAGAAGATTTATATCAATATGAGCATAATATCGAGAAGGCCAAAGCCTTATTAAAGGAGGCAGGCTATGAAGATGGTGGATTCACCATTACTATAACCTATGCAGCTGGAGATGAGACGCAAAAAAACGCAGCTGAACTATTTATGGCTGAATTAGATAAGCTAAATATAAACCTAGAAATTCGTGGAATGCCTTGGGAAAGTCAATGGGAGCTTTCTAGAAGCAGTTCCCTTGATAGAAGACAGGATATTCTAGTGATGTACTGGTGGCCAGATTTTGCCAGTCCCTATGGATGGTTATATTCTATGTTCCATACAGAGGAGGACATATTATTTAATCTAGCTTATTGGAGCAATGAAGAATTTGACAACCTCATTGATGAAGCTAATGTTATAAGTAGTACCGATAGAGATAGGGCAGAAGAGATGTTTATAGAGGCTCAAAAGATTTTGGTTGAAGAAGCACCTTCTATTTTTGTCTACGATATGCAATATGCTTGGATTGCTAACAAAACCTTTAAAGGGGTAAAAAACAATCCAGTTTATCCAAATGTTGTATTTTTCCATGAAACCTATAGACAACAATAAGAAGTTTAAGACAGACTTTTAGGCGGTGATATATTGAAATCATTAATCATCAAACGACTTTTATCAGGAATACTGGTTTTATTAGGTGTAATTGTTATCACATTTACCATTACGAGAATGATACCCTCCAACCCTGCAGCTCAATGGGTTGGCCCAAGGGCTACAGCTGAACAAATTCAAAGGGCGGAGATTGAACTAGGCTTAGATCAACCCTTATATATACAGTTTGGAAGGTATGTAAGGGACTTGCTTAGAGGAAATCTTGGAAACTCCTTAAGGTCTCATCAGCCTATAATAAAAGAATTAAAGGCATACTTGCCAGCCACCATAGAATTGGTTTTAATTTCTACTATTGCTGCTGTTTTTGTAGGCATACCTTTAGGTCTATTATCTGCCAAGATGAAGGATAGATGGTCAGACCACCTCATCCGCTTTTTTTCAGTGGGTGGGGTATCTCTCCCCATCTTTTGGGTTGCCCTGTTCCTTCAATTAATCTTCTATAGAGGGTTAGGTCTTTTGCCCTTAGGGGGGCAACTAAGTATACAAACAAAGCTTTTATATGATGTGCCCCATGTGACTGGTTTTCTAATATTTGATAGTTTAATTACTTGGAATATCCCGGTTTTAAAGGATGCACTTCTTCATATGGTTCTACCAGGAATTACGGTGGCGCTTTATCCTATAGCTTTAGTGGCTAGGATGACAAGGTCTGCCTTACTGGAAATATTAAGTGAAGATTATATTCGAGCTGCTAGATCCTATGGCTTACCTGAAAGAATTGTTACATGGTCCTATGCTTTAAAAAATTCCTTAGGGCCTACGGCCACAGTAGTCACCTTATCGATAGGGTATACATTGGTAAATACTTTTTTGATAGAAGCTATTTTTAGCTGGCCTGGTATCGGAAGTTACATTGCATCGGCGGTGACTAGTTTGGATTATCCAGCCATCATGGGAGTTACTATTTTTTCGGCAGTTGCCTATGTTGTATTAAATCTTGTGGCAGATATCATTATCGCACTAGATCCCCGAATCCGGGTTTAGGAGGAGGCGTGACATGTTAAATAAAGCAATATCTTTAAAAACCCTTCAGCCTAAAATGAAGGAATTAAAATTTTCCATATACCTATTAAATAGAAATCGATTAACCCAAGCAGCTTTTATTGCCGTTATCCTTTTAATTGTTGTTGCCCTTGTAGCTCCCTATATTGTTCCCTATCCCACCCATATTGCTAGAGAGAACAATCCTCAGGATAAGCTAATGGCTCCTTCTTCAAATTATTGGTTTGGAACCGATGAGCTAGGGAGGGATATATTCAGTAGAGTGCTTTATGGAACAAGAATATCTTTGCAGACGGCTCTATTGGCAGTAGGATTAGCCCTATTAATAGGTGTCCCCCTTGGAGCTGTAGCAGGAACAATAGGCGGCTACGTGGATGAAATTTTAATGAGGATTACAGATGTTTTTTTAAGCTTTCCGCCTCTTTTGTTAGCCATTGCTATATCAGCCTTTTTAGGTCCCAGTTTAAGAAATGCTATGTTGGCCATCGCCATATCTTGGTGGCCTTGGTATGCAAGACTGGTGAGGGGTCAAGCTATTTCAATAAAGGAACGTCAGTTTGTGCGGGCTGCAAAGGCTATAGGTAGCTCCACCAGTAAAATTATATTTCAACACGTAGTACCTAACTGTATATCACCTATTATTGTACAGGCATCTATGGATATAGGAGGAGTTATTTTAACGATAGCATCCTTAAGCTTTTTAGGTCTAGGAGCCCAAGCACCTACACCAGAATGGGGGTTAATGGTAAGTACCAGTAGAAATTATTTTTTAAATGCATGGTGGTATAGTATTTTTCCTGGACTGGCGATATTTATAACAGTTTTAGCCTTTAATTTATTAGGAGATGGACTTAGAGAGATTTTAGATCCAAAGACTAGAAAGAATTAGGAGTTGTTTCTATGAGTCATTATTTTGAAATCCAAAATTTAAAAGTAAATTTTAACAGCTATGAGGGGAAAAAGAATATTTTAGATATAGATCATTTGGCTATAGAAAAGGGTAAAACTTTTGGATTGGTAGGGGAGAGTGGATCAGGAAAAACAGTTCTAGCTCTTACTATTCTCAATCTATTGTCCCAGCCCCCAGGTGAGATAGAAGCTGGTAAGATCATCTTTAATGGGGAAAATCTTTTAGACAAGAAAGAATCATTTATGCAAAGGATACGGGGAAAAAAAATTTCCATGATTTTTCAGGATCCCATGTCCACATTAAACCCTGTATTTACAATAGGGGAACAGTTAATAAGGGTTATTGTACATAACCAAACTATTGGAAGGAAGGCTGCTGAAAAAAAGGCACTAGAAATGATAGAGCTAGTTAAACTTCCTGATGCCAAAAACATGCTTAAAAAATATCCCCATGAGCTAAGTGGTGGTCAGCGACAAAGGATAATTATTGCCATGGCCCTATCCTGTGGCGCAGAATTTATTATAGCCGATGAACCTACTAGAAACCTTGATGTGACTATCCAAGCTGGAATATTAAAGTTAATCAAGGAACTACAAAGGGAGTTACAAGTAACGGTTCTATTTATAGCAAACAATCCCACTTTAATACCAGCTATTTGTGATGAGGTAGGTATATTATTTGAAGGAAAAATTGTTGAAAAGGGTGGTATTAAAGAGGTGCTTCACAACCCCAAGCATCCTTATACAATAGCTATGCTAAATGCTATACCTAAAAGTAAACAGGAAAAAGGGGGTGTTTCCCATCAACGATAATCTTTTAGAGGTAAAGGAGCTAAAAAAATACTTTCCAATTCGAGAAGGCTTTTTTTCAAAACCAGTAGCATGGGTAAAGGCTGTTGACAAAGTATCCTTTCAAATTAAAAAGGGAGAAACGCTAGGAATTGTAGGGGAATCTGGATGTGGCAAAACAACCCTTATTAATACTATCTTAAGGTTAGAGGAACCCACCGAAGGAGAAGTAATTTTTAATGGACAAAACATCTTTGAATTAGATAAAGATTCCCTTAGAAAAATCAGAAAAAATATTCAAGTAGTTTTTCAGGATCCATTCTGGTCTTTAAATCCAAGATTTTTAATTAAAGATATTATTGGTGAACCCATTAGGGTCCATGAAAATGTGGGGGAAGAGGAATTTATAGAAAAAGTTCAAAATTTATTACAGCTGGTGGGCTTGCCTGCAAATAGTGTTTATAAGTATCCCCATGAATTTAGCGGAGGACAAAGACAACGGATTGCCATTGCTAGGGCACTGGCTCTCCACCCAAAACTTGTGATTTTAGATGAACCCACCTCATCCATTGATTTGGTTTCTCAAGCCTCTGTTTTAAAATTATTGGAAGAATTGAAGAAGGAACTGAGCTTAACCTATATATTAATATCCCATGACTTAAGTGTTGTTCATAATATGGCAGATAAAATTATTGTTATGTATTTAGGAAAAATTGTAGAGTATGGTGAGGCCCATGAGGTATTTAGAAATCCTCAACACCCCTACACCCAAGCCTTATTTGCAGCCATTCCTGATATTTATACAGAGGGAATGGAGGGTATGAAGATTTTAGAAGGAAATGTTCCCAGTCCTATTAATCCACCGAAGGGATGTTACTTCCATACCCGCTGTCCCCATGCTATGGAAATATGCAAAGAAATAGAACCACTCCCT
The DNA here is from genome assembly GCF_900100845.1 of Natronincola ferrireducens. Classification (NCBI taxonomy): domain Bacteria; kingdom Bacillati; phylum Bacillota; class Clostridia; order Peptostreptococcales; family Natronincolaceae; genus Natronincola; species Natronincola ferrireducens. The sequence goes on from NZ_FNFP01000004.1 coordinate 63,858, forward strand.
GTGGTGGAAACTGAAAAACAACATATGGTCACCTGCCATTTAATACAGAAAAAAGCAAATCTTTAAAAATATAGCCTAGAACATAAGGGAAGGAGATTACACTATGAAAAAATTAACGAAAACTGATTTGTATGATATTCTTTATGGATGCACTATATTAGGAACAGGAGGTGGTGGAGAGCTGCAAAGAGGTCTTGAAATGATTGATGAAGCCCTAGAAGCAGGAAAAGACTTCGTTTTAGTGGATTTAGATGAGCTTGAAGAGGATGCTTATATAGGAACCCCCTATATGTGTGGTTCTGTTTCTCCTAAAGATGAGAAGGATGTTATAAATTTACCCCAAATAGAAAAAGCACCAGCAGTAAAAGCATTTCAAGTAATGGAAAAGTATTTTGGTAAAAGCTTTACGGGTGTTATTGCTACAGAGTTGGGGGGCTCAAATACAGCTGTAGCCTTTTACGTGGCTGCCATGATGGGTAAATACATTATTGATGGAGATCCAGCGGGCCGTTCTGTACCTGAATTACAACACTCCACCTATTTTTTAAAGGACCTACCTATTGCTCCCATAACAGTAGCTAATGAATTTGGTGATGTGGCCATTATAGAAAATGCAGTAGATGATTTTAGAGCAGAGGCTCTTGTTCGCTCTATGGCTATTGTAAGCAACAATTCTGTAGCTGTTGTAGATCATCCTGCTACTAAAAAACAATTGGAGGATGCTATTATAAAAGGCTCGGTTTCCTATGCATTAAAGCTTGGAAGAGCTTTTAGATTAGCTAAGGAAAACAATGAAGATCCAGCTAAAGCAGTAGTAGAAGCAGGAGAAGGAAAAATTCTGTTCAAAGGTGCTGTAGCAGATTATAATTGGGAAACAGCCAATGGATTTACCTTTGGCAATACTTTGATTGAAGGAAAAGAAGGGTATGAGGGGTCTATTTATAAGATATGGTATAAAAATGAAAATATTATTTCTTGGAAGGATAACGTTATCCATGCAACTGTTCCAGATCTTATTAGTATTATCCGAGATGATACAGGAGAGCCTGTTACCAACCCTTACTTTGAAGTAGGCATGCCAGTAACAGTAATAGCCCTGCCATCACCAGCCGAGTGGACGACAGAAAGGGGTCTAGAGGTGTTTGGACCAAAGCACTTTGGATATGATATAGAGTTTAAAAGTATTATAAAAGAGAATGAATGTGAAACAGCATAGTGAAATCCCTGTAGCCAGCTGAAACACAGGGGAATTAGTAGGAGGGTTCTATGCCCTGAAAAGAAAGTCCCAACAAAAATTGTTTCAATATAAATAAAAAATCTGGGTTTTTGTCCTCAATTCTAAAAAATCCCCTATAGAGTAGACGAATAAAAAAATCTATCCTAATAGGGGATCTTTATAACTAATAGGAAATTATGAACATCCCTAATTTGGGGATAGCTTTAAACGTAAGTTACATCAATTCCTTCAATTTATGTTTTAAACAAAAGAATTGATTTGACTTCTGCAATTTGTTACCTGTTTAGTTGTTTTATTTAAAGTCATCTTTTAAACATTTTAAAGGAAGACTTTTTTTATTATTGGCTATGCTAAACTTTATTGTTGATTTTAGACTGAATTGTAATTTTAGTATAAGCTGTAGAGGTTTGTCATCCTTTGTTATCACTCAAGATGACTGGACCCTAGCATTTCCATATTTTTTTAAATATCAACATTTACCATGAACAGAGGCTTATTATTAAATATAGGAATAAACCAATAATAACTAAGAAAAAAGTGGATAACTTTACTTTTTTTCTATTTAATAGGAATATTTAAGTAGTAATTCCAATAATCTATACTTGAAAGATAAGTTATGCTATAATTGCATTATAGCAAAATAATGTACTCTTAATAGTAACTTGATTAATCCCACCATCTATAGTATTTCAATAAAATATCCTTTGGAAAAGACTTGAAACAGAATTTACATCCCATGGAAGATACAGGATGGGAGAGTTATGTTTTCAAATACCAAAATACGATAAAAAATCTTACAGCTAGGCTTAGCGATTTAATCCCCCAAAATACCTATAAACACCATGTAACATTTTACCATCATAGAAAATAAAAATTTTAATAAGTTTTTCTGTAAATTAATAAGAATTTCATATATAATGGTATTGTATACAAGATACATTATCTTATATAATGTATCTATAAGTAAATATAATATTTTTTTAATACAATATAAAAGGAGGCTATCACATGGCTAGAAACATGAAAACAATGGATGGTAACGCTGCAGCAGCATATGTATCCTATGCTTTTACAGATGTAGCAGCTATCTATCCTATCACACCTTCATCTAATATGGCTGAAAATGTTGATGAATGGAGTGCTGAGGGACAAAAGAATATTTTTGGACAAACTGTAAAGGTTGTAGAAATGCAATCAGAGGCTGGAGCTGCAGGTGCTGTACACGGTTCCTTAGCAGCAGGGGCTTTAACAACTACTTTTACTGCATCTCAAGGCTTGCTTTTAATGATTCCTAATATGTATAAAATAGCTGGTGAATTATTGCCGGGGGTGTTCCATGTAAGTGCTAGAGCACTGGCTGGACATGCATTATCTATCTTCGGAGATCACTCTGATGTTATGGCTACTAGACAAACAGGATGTGCTATGCTGGCATCTGGTAGTGTACAAGAGGTTATGGACTTAGCAGGGGTTGCCCACTTAACTGCTATTAAAGGAAGAGTGCCATTTGTACATTTCTTTGACGGATTTAGAACATCCCATGAAATGCAAAAAATCGAAGTGATTGAATATGATGAATTTGCTAGATTAGTAGATAGGGATGCTATTAAAGCCTTCAGAGATAGAGCTTTAAGTCCAGAGCATCCAGTGCTTAGAGGAACAGCTCAAAACCCAGATGTTTTCTTCCAAGCTAAGGAAGCTGCCAACAAGTACTATGATGCTATTCCTGATATGGTGGCAGACTACATGAAGGAAATTTCCAACATTACTGGTAGGGAATATAAACCATTTAATTACTATGGAGCAGAAGATGCAGAATATGTAATAATAGCTATGGGTTCTGTAACTGATACAATTGAAGAAACAATTGATTACTTATTGGCAAAAGGAGAAAAGGTAGGGGTAGTAAAAGTCCACTTATATAGACCTTTCTCAGAAAAATACTTCTTTGACGTATTACCTAAAACAGTAAAGAGAATTGCTGTATTAGATAGAAATAAAGAGCCAGGTGCTACTGGAGAACCATTATATCAAGATATTAGAAATATTTTCTTTGATAAGGAAACTAGACCAATGATTATTGGTGGTAGATATGGTCTTGGTTCTAAAGATACAGTACCAGCTCAAATCCTAGCTGTATATGCTAACCTTAAAGCAGATGCTCCTAAAAATCAATTCAATGTTGGTATCGTAGATGATGTAACTTACACATCTTTAGATGTTACAGAGAAGGTTTCAACAGCACCAAAAGGAACCATCAGATGTAAGTTCTGGGGATTAGGTTCTGACGGTACAGTAGGAGCAAACAAAGAGGCTATTAAAATCATCGGAGATAATACTGACATGTATGCTCAAGCTTATTTCTCCTATGACTCTAAAAAATCCGGTGGTGTTACTATATCCCACCTACGCTTTGGTAAGAAGCCTATTAAATCCACATACTTAATTGATGAAGCAGACTTTATTGCCTGTCATAACCAAGCCTATGTAAATCAGTATAATGTGTTAAAGGGCTTGAAAAAGGGTGGAACCTTCTTATTAAACTGCATGTGGTCTCCAGAGGAATTAGAAGAGAAACTACCTGCATCTATGAAAAAATATATTGCTGAAAATGATATTAGTTTCTACACCCTAAATGGTACAGAAATCGCTAGAGAAATTGGTTTAGGTGGAAGAATTAATATGGTTATGCAAGCTGCTTTCTTTAAGCTAGCGGAAGTTATTCCTGTAGATGATGCAGTAAGCTATCTAAAGGATGCTATTGTGCATGCCTATGGAAGTAAGGGTGAAAAGATTGTTGCTATGAACCATGAAGCTGTTGACCGTGGTGTAGATGCCCTTGTAAAAATTGATGTACCTGAAAGCTGGAAGGGTGTGGCTGAAGAAACAGCAGCTGCAATAGAAGAGCCAGATTTCATTAAAAATATATTAAGACCTATGAATGCTCAAGAAGGAGATAATCTACCTGTAAGTGCCTTTGTTGGTGCAGAAGATGGAACCTTCCCATTGGGAACAAGTGCTTACGAAAAGCGTGGTATTGCTGTTATGGTTCCTGAATGGATTGCAGAAAATTGTATCCAATGTAATCAATGTTCCTTCGTATGTCCTCATGCGGCAATTAGACCAATTTTAGCCAACGAAGAGGAAATGAAAAATGCACCAGAAACCTTTAAAACATTAAAGGCTATGGGTAAAGAGTTCGAAGGATTACAATACCGTATGCAGGTAGCTCCACTAGATTGTACAGGTTGTGGAAACTGTGCCGATATCTGTCCTTCTAAAAACAAGGCTTTAGAAATGAAATTAGTTGAGCCACAATTAGAGATTGAAAAACCAAACTGGGATTATGCTGTAACTGTTACAGATAAATCTCATTTAACCAATATAGAAACCGTAAAAGGCAGCCAATTTGCTATGCCATACTTTGAGTTCTCTGGTGCTTGTGCAGGTTGTGGTGAGACACCTTATGTTAAGACCATTACACAATTATTTGGTGATAGAATGATGATTGCCAATGCCACAGGATGTTCTTCTATCTATGGTGGTAGTGCTCCATCTGTACCATACTGTAAAAACGCTGAAGGAAAAGGTCCAGCTTGGGCAAACTCTCTATTCGAAGACAATGCTGAGTTTGGATATGGTATGATGCTTGCATCAAAACAAATTAGAGCTAGAATTGAAGATTTAATGAAGGAAGCTTTAGCTTTAGACATTAATGCTGAGTTAAAGGCTGCCTTCCAAGAGTGGATTGATGGTAAAGATGACGGTAAAGCTTCTAAAGCTGCTACTTATAAGATTCTTCCATTAATTAAAGCTGAAGCAGGTAATGCTATTGTTGATGAAATCATTGAGAAAAAAGATTACTTAATTAAGCAATCTCAATGGATTTTCGGTGGAGACGGTTGGGCTTATGACATCGGATACGGTGGATTAGACCATGTACTGGCTTCAGGAGAAGATGTAAATATTCTTGTAATGGATACAGAAGTGTACTCCAATACAGGTGGTCAATCTTCTAAAGCTTCTCCAACAGCAGCTATTGCTAAATTTGCAGCTGCTGGTAAGAGAACCAAGAAGAAGGATTTAGGTATGATGGCTATGAGCTATGGTTATGTATACGTTGCCCAAGTATCTATGGGTGCCGATAAAAACCAATTGATGAAGGCTATTAAAGAAGCAGAAGCCTATAATGGACCTTCCTTAATTATTGCTTATGCACCATGTATTGCCCATGGAATTGGTGCTGGAATGGGTAAAACTCAAGAACAAGCTAAAAAGGCAGTAGAGTCTGGATACTGGCATCTATATAGATACAATCCAGTATTAAAGGATGAAGGTAAGAATCCATTCACATTAGATTCTAAAGAGCCTAAAACATCATTTAGAGACTTCCTAATGAGTGAAGTAAGATATGCTTCTCTATTGAAGTCCTTCCCAGAGGTAGCTGAAGGTTTATTTGCTAAATCAGAGGAAGATGCTAAAGAAAGATACGAGAACTATAAGAGATTAGCACAATAATATAAAAAAGGAACCCCCAGTGGGTTCCTTTTTTAGGTGGAGGCTTAGGTTGAGGCTGAGAATTAGGATTAAGTTTTGGGGTTTTTAAAAGCTTATAACTTTTGAACATTAATAGTGACAATGAAGTTGTTCTTTCAGTATAGAATAAAGCTTAGAAAAACTAGACCTTAACCTCAACCTTTGCCTTAATTCAAGTTTCCTGCAAAGTGACAGGCCACATATTTTTCGTTGCCCATATCCCTGAGCTCAGGAGTCTGTTCGTTACAGATGTTCTGACGATGTCTACATCTACCATAGAATCTACAGCCTTTAGGAGGATTAATTGGGCTTGGCACATCCCCCTCTAATATAATTCTGTCTCTCTTTATATCTATCTGAGGTGCTGGAATAGCAGATAATAAAGCCTGGGTATAGGGATGAAGAGGGTTCTTAAAAATAGAATTATAGTTGGATAACTCTACAATTTTTCCTAGGTACATAACAGCAATTCTATCACTAACGTGTTTTATAACACTTAAATCGTGAGAAATAAATAAATAAGTTAAATGAAATTCCTTTTGTAATTGGCCCATTAAATTCAATATTTGTGCTTGTATAGAGACATCTAAAGCAGATACTGGTTCATCTTGAACGATAAACTTAGGATTTAGTGCCAAAGCTCTAGCGATGCCAATTCTTTGACGCCTTCCACCATCTAGCTCATGGGGATAGGTATTTACCAATCTCTCAGCCAAACCAACGATATCCATCAATTCTTTAACCCTTCTATTTATTTCAGGTTTTGTTTTATAAACCCTATTGATTTCCAAAGGCTCGGCAATGATTTGAGAAATACTCATCCTAGGGTTCAAGGATGCAAAGGGGTCCTGAAAGACGATTTGCATTTGTTTCCGCATTTCCCGCATTTGTTGTTTGTCATAACCTAAGATGTTTTTCCCTTCGAAGAGAATTTCACCATCGGTAGCCTCTAAAAGTCTTAAGATCACCCTACCGGTTGTAGACTTTCCGCATCCAGATTCTCCAACCAACCCCAAGGTTTCACCTTCATTTATATGGAAGTTAATATCATCTACAGCATGTAATAACCCTTTTTTTGTTTGAAAGTATTTCTTTAATCTTTTTACTTCAAGCAGTTTTTTTGACATTTTTCCACCACCTACTCTCAATTACTTTTCGAATAAAAGGCAAGAAACAAAGTGATCTTTGGCCACTTCAATGGATTTAGGTACTCTTTGAGAACAGACCTTTGTTACATTTGGGCATCTAGGATGGAAAGGACAACCACTAGGAAGATCTGTAGGATCAGGCATTAGACCCTTGATAGGCCGAAGGGACACCATATCCTCTTCAATATTTGGTATAGAATTAAATAAGCCAATAGTATAGGGGTGCTTTCGATTGGTGAATAAAGAGATTTTTTCCCCATATTCCACCACATTGCCTGCATACATAATAGCAACTTTATCACATATTTCTGCGACAATCCCTAAATCATGGGTAATCATAATCATGGAGGTTTGAAACTCTTCTTTAAGCTTTTTCATTAAGTTCAGTACCTGTGCCTGTATTGTTACATCCAGAGCAGTTGTAGGTTCATCTGCTATCAAAAGTCCTGGATTACAAGCAAGGGCTATAGCAATAACCACCCTTTGGCGCATACCACCACTGAATTGATGGGGATATTCCTTATGTCTTTCATTAGGAATGCCAACAGTTTTTAGCATTTCCTGTGCCTTAATGATAGCCTCTGCTGCACTAACCCTTTGATGAAGCTTAATTACCTCAGCAATTTGCTCCCCGATTGGCATAACAGGGTTGAGGGAGGTCATAGGATCTTGGAAAATCATAGATATTTTATTTCCACGAATCTTTCTAAGCTCTTGGGGAGACTTCCCTACAAGATTTTCACCTTCAAAAATGATAGATCCCTTGATGATTTTACCCGGTGGATTTGGTATTAACCCCATAATACCTAAAGCTGTGGTGGTTTTGCCAGCACCAGTTTCACCCACAAGGCCTAAAGTTTCCCCTCTACTGATTTCTAAATTCATATTTTCAACGGCACGAACTATACCTTCATCAGTAATATATTGGATACTTAAATCCTTTATTTCTAGTAGTTTTTGATTTTTCATCACTTTGTTACCCTCCTAATTAGTTTTTCAATCTAGGGTCTAAAGCATCCCTTAAGCCGTCTCCAAAAAGGTTGAGACCAAATATAGTTATCATGATGGCCAAGCCAGGGAAGGTGGCGATGTGCCAATGATCACGAATATAATGTCTTCCTGCTGATAACATAGCTCCCCATTCAGGCTTGGGAGGTTGAATACCCAAACCAATAAAGCTTAACCCCGCTGCTGATAGTATGGCTCCAGCCACCCCAAGGGTTGCCTGTACAATAATTGGGGCCATAGCATTGGGAAGAATATGTTTTATGATAATTCTAAAGTCATTAGCACCAATGGCTTGGGCAGCCTCAATAAATTCCTCATCCTTAATGGTTAGTACAGAGGCTCTAACGATACGGGCATAGGAGGGGATGGAAGCGATACCAACGGCTATCATAACATTTACTAAATTTGCTCCTAAGGCAGCTACGATAGAAATAGCCAATAGGATACTGGGGATTGCCAGTAGAACATCCATAATTCGCATGATAATATTATCTAATCTTCTACCATAATAGCCTGCAATAGCTCCTAAAGATCCACCTGTGATAGCAGCAATACCTACGGCAATGAAGCCTACCTGAAGGGAAATTCTTGATCCATAAATAATTCTACTGAGAATATCTCTCCCTAAGTGGTCTGTACCTAAAATATGGTCTTTGCCAGGAGGAATAAATCTTCTATGTAAATCTTGATCATCATAGCCCTCAGGGGCAATAAGGTCTGCAAAAACAGCAGAAAATATTAAGACACCAATAATGAATAAACCAACCATTGCAGCTTTATTTTGCTTTAATCTTCGCCATACCTCTGTCCATTGGCTTCGTTTCTTTTTAACTACTTTCATGTCATTCTGTGGTACCTTTGAATTTATGGTTGACTTTATATTGGTCATAAAACTACCTCCTTTTATCCTTTAAATATCGACATCTTACTTGTATTGGGACTTTATTCTTGGGTCTAGGAATCCATACAATATATCAACTATAAGATTGACAATACTAAAGGTTAAAGCTATAAATAAAACCCCTCCCTGTACTACAGGAAAGTTTCTTGCATTAATGGAATCAACCATCAATCTTCCAACGCCAGAAATGCCAAAAATAGATTCTGTGAGCACTGCGCCTCCTAATAAATATCCAAATTGAAGACCAATAACAGTTACTATTGGAATAAGTGCGTTTTTAAGGGCATGTCTATTGATAACAACAGACTCTACCTGTCCCTTTGCTCTAGCAGTTCTAATATAATCCTGACGGATAACCTCCAGCATACTGGAACGGGTCATCCGAGTAATAATAGCTGCAGAACTGGTTCCTAGGGTCAAAGCTGGCAAAATCATTTCTCTATAGGATGAAAAACCAGAGGGAGGCAGCCACCCTAAATGAACAGAAAACAACAAAATCAACATCATACCTTGCCAGAAATTTGGCATAGACACCCCCAACAAAGCAGCCACCATCGAAACATTATCAAAGACTGAGTACTGTCTTGTAGCAGAAATAATTCCAGTTGGAATACCTAGTACAACTGCAACAATAATACCTAATGTAGCTAATTTTAATGTATTAGGAAAACGACTTAAAATTTCATCCATAACTGGACGTTTAGAAGTATAAGAGCGGCCTATATCCTGATGAACCACTAAATTTTTTACAAATCTACCATACTGAATAAAAAAAGGGTCATTTAATCCCAATTCCTCTCTAAACCTTTCTACATCCTCTGGTGCAACAGATTCTCCCAGCATAATTCTTGCAGGATCTCCGGGGGTAATGTACATCATAGTAAAGACAATAAAGGATACTCCAAGCATGACAGGGAGCAGCATAAGCAAACGCCGAAGTACATATCTATGCATGATAAACCTCCTTTTCTATGATAAAATAATAGAGGATACTGCATTATGAAATATAGTGTCATATTTTATATGACACTATATTTGACAAATAAGCACTAACTATTAAATAAGGATATTAGTAGATTTTATTCAAAGTATACAGTCCATAGCTCATGATGTCCTGCGGGATGGTTTTTGAAGCCCTTGACATTATTTCGAATACCTGTAAGCTCTTCTCCAGTCCATGTGAAAATCCAAGGAGCTTCATTACGAACAATTTCTTGTACCTCCATGTAAGCAGCCTCTCTAGTAGCAGGGTCAACATTTACTCTTGCTAAATCCAGCAATTCATCAACCCGTTCGTTGGTATAGAAGGTTCTATTACCAGCGTCCCCATGGGTTTTTGAATGGAACAAAGGATATAGACCATAATCTGGATCGCCTGTAACTGTTACCCAGCCAAGAATAAACATATCATGCTCTCCAGCAGCAGTAGCCTCTAGATAAGCACCCCAATCCATAATGCTTACCTCAGCCTCTATATTGATATCCTTTAATTGATTCTGTAAAATTTCAGCGATATCTATCCGCTGTTGATTTTGATTGGTCCAGATTGTTGTTTTAAAGCCGTCTTCCAATCCCGCTTCCTTCATTAATTCTTTAGCTTTTTCAACATCATAACCATAGGACTTTAGGTTTTGATTAGAAGCCCAAACGTTTCCTCCTAGAGGACCCCTTGATGGTTCACCAGTACCTAGATATACCACCTCTACAATAAGGTCCATATCTACAGCATAATTAATAGCCTGACGGACTCTAACATCATTAAATGGTTCTTTTCCAGCGTTGAAACCAACATAAGTAGTAGCTAGGTTCATATCCCTAACCATTTCTAAGTCAGAATGATTTGCAACTCTATCTACATCAGTGGCAATGATATCATAAGCGATATCTATACCTTCAGTTTCCAGCTCGATGGTTCTATTTCCATCTTCAGCAATAGCTTTAAAGATTACCTTTTCAATTTTAGCTTTGTTGGATTCGTCATAGTAATCCTCAAATCTAACGAGTTCAATGGTTTCTCCAACAACCCAATTTTCTAATTTGTAGGGACCAGTACCTACTGGATACTGGCTGTAATCCTCGCCAGCTTCGGTAACAGCCTTTTCATTTAAGATACCAGTAGCTGTATGAGCCAAATGAGCTAGTAATGGTGCAAAGGGCTCATTAGTTGCTATTCTAATGGTATAGGGATCAATTACCACAATACCATCTGGGTTAATGGCCCCCACAATATGGGATACATGGGAGGAGCCCAGGGCTCTTTTTAATGTAAAGGCAACATCATCGGCAGTTAGCTCTTCACCATTATGAAACTTAACTCCTTGCCTTAGCTTAAATTCAAAGGTTAGTTCGTCAATTGCCTCCCAGCTTTCAGCCAAGCCAGGTTGTAATTCCATATCTTCATTTTGATTGACTAATGTACTATAAATTTGTCTCATAACTCTAGATGATGCTTGATCATTGTTTGCATGAGGATCTAATACTACTGCATCAGATCGTTGGGCAATAATCAGAGGCTTTGTTTCTACAGGTGCATCCTCAGATTTACCACCACACCCAGTAACTATTAATGTAATAACCATTAGCAAGGCTGTAAAAATAATCAAGTTTTTTTTCTTCATCATAAAAATTCCCCCTTTAAACATTAATATATTTTTTAGGCCAATAGGAAATTATAAGTTTTGTACAATTGTAGAGAACTGATAATTTCCGTAATTGGTTTTAAATAAGCAGATGACCCAAATTTTCAAGTTGGAGTCAGCCCCTTACTTGTAAAGATAAATAAAGTAAAGCTTGTAATATTTTTATGTCCAAAGGGGAGATTATAGAATAAAAATTAAAAACAGATTTTATAGATGCTTATAAATTCTTTCCTTAAATATTTTTTGAAAAAGCCTTCAAAAACCTCATCCAACAAAGCTCTATATCCTTAAATAATAAATAAAAACATTATTAAATAGGGGATTAGTTATTAAGGGCTATTGTCCAAGGTGTTTATCGAAACAAGTAGAAAAAGCCATGGAAAATGGCTATAAAAATTTCCATTTACACACAAAATTATTGAATTTAACGTATAATAAAAATAACACAGTAATTAAAGTAATAGGTCAATAAAGGAGGGAAGGGATATATGCTAGGTTTGACTTTGGAGGGTGGTGGATCAAAGGGAGCTTATCAGATAGGGGCGTGGCAGGCTTTTAGGGAGTTAGGCATAGAATTCCAAGGAATTACCGGAACATCGGTAGGAGCTTTAAATGGAGCCCTAATGATTCAGGAGGACTTTGAAAACGCCTATGACCTATGGAGCAACATCACCCCCCACATGGTAATGGATATAGATGATAGAATTTATGAAATGCTTTCAGGACATCAGTTGAATGCCGCCAATATACATATTATCCTAGAAGAAATAGGGAGATTTATTAAGGGCTTTGGTTTTGATACAAAACCTTTAGAAAAATTAGTGCACCAAACAATGGATGAAGAAAGAATTAGGCGATGCAGGAAGGACTTTGGATTCGTAACCGTCTCCTTAACGGAGTTTAAGCCTTTAGAAATTTTCAAAGAAGAAGTTCCACTAGGTAAAATGGCAGATTATCTCATAGCATCCTCTTATCTTCCCATTTTCAAATCAAAAAAATTAGATGGGAAGAAGTTTTTAGATGGAAGCTTTTACAACAACCTACCAATAGATATGTTATATAATAGAGGCTACAAAAAAATTATTGCTGTCCGTCTGTTAAGCAGAGGTAGAATTAAAAAAATAGAGAAGGAAGACTTAGAGGTTATCTATATACAACCTACTCAGGATTTAGGTAATATTTTAGATTTTACCCAAAATCGATCCCATTATAATATGAAGTTGGGGTATTTCGATACCCTGAGGGTGTTTAAACAATTAATGGGTAAAAGGTATTATATCAAGGAAGGGATTAAAGAAGAAGAGGCACTAAAGCTATTAATGAACTTGGAGGAGGAAGCTATTAAATCGTTGGGGAAGCTATATGGTCTATCTCCCCATAAAGGTACTAATAGGTTGCTTCTTGAAGACATTGTGCCTAAATGGATAGGATTAATGGGATTAGAAGAGGATTGTAAATATAAGGATGTTATTGTGGGTCTAGTGGAGGCTATAGGAGATTATAACAAAGTAGATCCTTTTCATATTTATACTCTGCCTGAGCTATTAGGAAAGGGCTTTAATGCTTATGGACATAGGGATGAAATAGAGGAGGATAGAGGTAGAAGTGTGCTTTTTAAAAAAGAACTTTTATTAAAACTCAATAAAGACAAATTATTAGAGGAGACAATAAAAGTTGTTTTGAAATATCATCACAATCTTAAATTATAGGCAAGAAAAATTAAACAAAGCAAGTTCAAACCCATATTTTATCTTCTGGGCATTTCAAGTTTTAATTAAGTTCCATTATAACAAAAGGAGGGATGGAGGATGGATATTTTAAGTATATTTACTACACTTTTTACCATTACAACGATATTAGTTAGCATATTAATCATACTGGACAATCGTAATCCCTCTAGAACGGTGGCATGGCTTTTGGCTTTGATTTTCCTTCCAGTTGTGGGTATGTTTTTATATTTATATATAGGACAAAACCATAGGAAAAAGAAAACATTTATTAAAAAACGAAAGCAGGATTACAAGGTGGTTCATAGCTTGCTACAGCATCAGCTTATTTTCACAGGATATGGAGAATTTCTGAAAAAAAATTTTTTAGACACCCGTGGTAAGGTAGCACCCCTTTTAATAAACAACTCCGAGGCACCTATGACAATAAACAATGAAGCCACTGTACTAATTAATGGCTATGAAACCTTTAGAGAAATGCTAAAGGCAATTAACAAAGCAGAACATCACATTCACATGGAATATTTTATTATAAAGGACAGTGATATAGGAAGAAGGTTCCAGCGGGCTTTAATCAGAAAGGCTAAGGAGGGGATAGAGGTACGGGTGATTTATGATGCCGTCGGTTGCTGGAAGCTAAAGGAGGAATTTTTAAAGCCTCTTAGGGAGGCTGGGGTAAAATTAAAAATTTTTCTACCGGTTACGTTGCCTTTTTTTGGAAGTAGATTAAACTATAGGAATCATAGAAAAATCCTTGTGGTCGATGGAAGGGTTGGCTTTGTTGGAGGACTAAATATAGGGGATGAATATCTTGGAAAAAAGAAAAAAATGGGGTTTTGGAGGGATACTCATCTAAAGATCCGAGGGGAAGGGGTATATCTACTTCAGGTAATTTTTTTAAGGGACTGGTTTTTTGTGGAGGGAGAAGAATTGGAAAGTCCTATTTACTTTCCTAAGCAGGGGATTTGCGGTCAGCAGATGATACAAATTACCTCCAGTGGACCTGATTCCTATTGGAATTCTATCCATCAAGCCTATTTTGCAGCTATCGCCTCAGCTAATAAAAAAGTCTACATCACTACCCCTTACTTAGTTCCTGATGAAAGTATATTAATGGCACTAAAGACCGCTGCTATTCGAGGAATTGATGTAAGGATTTTGTTACCAGGAAGGCCTGATCATCGAACAGTTTTTTGGGCATCAAAATCCCATTTTGAGGAATTATTGGAGGCAGGTGTTAAAATTTATCAATATCAAAAAGGCTTTGTCCACAGCAAGATATTTATTGTTGATGATAACTTTGCATCCATTGGTACTGCCAACTTAGACATTCGTAGTCTTCAATTAAACTTTGAAGTTAATGCTTTTTTATATGACGAAGCTATTGTTAAAACACTAAAAACCTGCTTTTATCAAGATATTAACCACAGCAAGGAAATTATACTAGAGGAGTACAATAAAAGGCCCTTTAGTCATCGGGCCAAGGAATCAATTGCTAGATTATTTTCCCCAATACTGTAGGACAGTTGACTAGGTCAACTGCCTTAGATCAACCTAAAAAACCGCCAAAGGCGGTTTTTCTGTTACTCTACAGTAATTTCTTTATTGTTTTCCCATACACCATGGATGTTACAGTAACTAACAGCATAGATGGTACCAGATTTATTTAATTTAACCTTTGTTGCGCCGGCAGGCTCAGAGAAATTGCCACCTTCACCATGGGCAGTAAATTTAAACTCAGCTAATTCAACTGGGAATTTACCCCCATCTTGGAAAAAGAAGACTTTCACCCAAGAAATATAATGCTCTAAAGTATTAGGATGAGGGATTTCATCGCCAATAGACACTCTTAAATCAAAGGTTTCCCCGGCTTTTACTTTTTCTGGGGCATGGATAACAGGAACGTGTTTTTCACCCTTCCAATCTCCTGATTGTAAAAATTCACCAAAGCTTTTCATAAAATGATTCCTCCTTTTTTAAATAAACTCTTTCCTACACTATTTATAACCAAATTTCTAACAATGTAACAAAAAATTTATAAATACACTGTAAATATTTTGCCAAGGCCTCTGTTAAATAGCACTGTTGATTTTTAGGGGCATATATCTATAGAAAAGAGGCTGCTTATGTTAAATAAGCAGCCCCAACCTATAATCTATAAATTTTTTCAAGGAAGATTTAATATTTAAACAGATTGAATAAAGCTTTTGCCTACTACAATTTGGCGCTTTACTTCACTTCTGGCAGTGCCACCAAAGGTTTTTCTGCGATCTACCGCCAGCTGAGGACATAGTATATCATAAACATCATTTTCAAAGGCAGAACAGTAGATTTTCCATTCTTCCAAAGATAAATCCTCAAAGATCTTATTGTTTTTGATACAATATTGAACGATATTTCCTACAATTCCGTGGGTATCCCTAAAGGGAATACCCTTTAAGACTAGATATTCTGCTATATCTGTAGCTAATAAAAATCCTTTGTTTAAATGTTGACGGATGCTTTCTTCCTTTACTACGATGCCTTCAATAAGAGGTGTAAGAATGTCCAATATCATGTTGACGGTGTAAAGAGAATGAAAAACGGGGCGTTTGTCCTCCTGTAGATCTCTATTATAGGTGAGAGGAAGACCTTTTATATTTATCATTAAATCATAAAGACTACTTAAAACACCACTGGTTTTACCCCTTGTTAACTCTAAGGCATCAGGGTTTTTCTTGTTAGGCATCATACTTGAACCAGTACAAAAATCATCAGGAAGCTCAATAAAATCAAACTCAGAGGTGCTCCATAAAATTAAGTCCTCACTCAATCCACTTGTATGCAGAGCAAAGGTAGAGGCAGCAAATAAAAATTCCAGCAAATAATCCCTGTCTGACACAGTATCTAAGCTGTTTTCACTAGTAACAGCAAACTCCAACTCCTTCCTAGTGAACTCCCTATCCAAAGGCAGGGTGGAACCTGCTAAGGCGCCAGCACCTAAAGGATTTACATCTGTAGTTTCATAAGCATTGTTAAACCGTTTTAAGTCTCTGGCAAATTTCCAGAAATAAGCCATCCAATAATGACCTAAGGAAATAGGCTGGGCGTGCTGTAGATGGGTAAACCCAGGAACAACAATATCTATATCCTTTTCAGCTCTATGTAGTAAGATTTTTAAAAGAGATAGAACTTTATCCTCTAAATCCTTTAGAGCTTTTTTCATATGCAATCGATAATCTGTAGCCACCTGATCATTTCTAGACCGACCAGTATGGATTTTTGCCCCCAAAGGTCCCAGCTTCTCAATTAATCTTGCTTCTAAATTCATGTGAACATCTTCTAGAGCAATCTTAGGGTGAAAGATACCCTTTTCTATCTCTATCTCTATTTCCTCCAAGGCATTTAAAATATTATCTAACTCTATATTAGACAGAATACCGATATGATGCAGCATTTTTCCGTGGGCCCTGCTGCCCTGTAAATCTTCTTTATATAAATTCCAATCAACATCTAGAGACTGGCTATAGTTTTGCATAATTTCTGCTGGTGATCCAGCAAATCGACCGCTCCATAGAGCTTTATCCTTCATAAAATTGACCTCCTAATATATAGTATATTTATACTATATATTACATAAATATAAAAGTCAAGATAGTAGGATTTAGCCATAGTTTTTTTAAAGGGGTTATGCTACAATATTAAAAAGTAAGTTAAAGAAAACTTATATTGGGGAGAGATTTAAGATGGATTTAAGTCAGTTATTTGATATACAAACACAGCTGGATAGAACAATCATGGAGAACCACGGCCTATATGACAAAGATTTAGTGCCAGCTAAAGTCCTAGCATTACAAGTAGAGTTAGGAGAATTAGCCAATGAAACCCGATGCTTTAAATTTTGGAGTAAGAAGTCAGCTTCTCTAAAGTCAGTAATCCTAGAAGAATATGTAGATTGTTTACATTTCCTGTTAAGCATTGGTTTGGACTGCGGATTTCATGTGAAAAGGTTTGAAACAAATCCTAACAATTTAGATTTAATTCAGGAATTTCAAGAGGTATACAAAAAAAGCTGTGACTTTCTTGGATGTTTAAATCAAGAAAAATACGTAAAATTATTCGAAGAATTTTTAACTTTAGGAGAAAAATTAAATTTCACTTGGGAAGAGGTAGAAAAAGCTTATTTCATGAAAAATGAAATTAATCATCAAAGACAGGCAGAAGGGTATTAAACTATTTACACTCTCCATAAAACACTTTGTGTAGCCACTAGCCAAGATATAAAAAAGCTTCTAGGAATCTTCAAGGGTTATTTAAGATAGTAGCTTTATATAAAAGCAAACAATTATAATAAAGTCCATCAGTTTTTTAGATAAAAAGGGATAGAGTTAAGTAAAATTTAATCTCCATCCCTTTTTAGATTAATCTTCTATTTTATACTCGAAGGGATAAACCTCTTCAGGGTTTTTGTTTAACTTGTTTGCAAAGCCCTGAACATCAATTTCTTCTATTACATTATTACCCTTATGAATTTTGACATTCCATATATCCTTACCATTTTCCACTAAGAACTCAGCAGGATATTGACTACCATCAGCTAATGTTATTTTACCATGTTTCCAAGGCATGTACATCAACTCCTTTCTAGATTATTCTTTACTACAGATCTAATCAATATGCCTTCTATTTATAGGAAAGATTTTGACGGATAAAAGATTGATTCTTTTCTTGGACACTGCTAAAATAGTATAAACAATAGAGATTTTATGGAAGGCTCTATAAATAGAAATGGAGGAATTTTTTTGACTTTATTAAGGCAGGTAGCTATTATTTTAGGAATTTGTTTAGCAGGTGAATTATTAAATAATTTACTGAATATACCTATACCTGGAAACGTATTGGGGATGATTTTACTTTTACTATTGCTTGTAACAGGGGTTATTAAGCTGGAGATGATTGATAAAATAACAAAATTTTTATTAGAGCACTTAGCTTTCTTTTTTGTACCAGCTGGTATAGGCTTGCTTAGCAATTTAGAACTTATAAAAGATCAGTGGTTTGCTATCATTGTAACCATTACTATTTCCACCGTTCTTGTTATGGTGGTAACCGGCTTAACGGTGCAATTTTTAATGAGGAGATGGTCAGCGTAATGGAATATTTGAACACACCCTACTTTGGCATTGTTTTATCCATTATCCTTTTTGAATTAGGATTGATTATTTATAAAAAAACCAAGATTTCCTTTTTAAATCCCCTCTTAATTGCGATACTGGGGGGTATTACATTTTTGGTGGTTTTTAATATTGATGTGGAATATTACAATAAAGGTGGCAGTCTAATTTTATTTTTCTTGGGACCAGCAACGGTTATTTTAGCTGTTCCCCTATATAAAAACTTAACTCTTTTAAAGGCCTATTTATTGCCTATTTTAGTGGGGGTTACAGTAGGCTGTATTACAGCTATTACCAGTGTTATTGTCTTGACAAGGGTTTTTGATATTAATAGGGCTATAGCTGTCTCCTTAGTGCCTAAATCTGTTACAACACCTATAGGGATTGAGGTGTCCACAGCATTAGGAGGGATTCCTGGCATTACAGTGGGCTCCATTGTAGTAGCAGGAATCTTTGGTGCTGTTATAGCTCCCATCCTATGTCGAATTTTTAGAATCAAAAACCCTGTCGCTGTGGGAATAGCTATTGGTACAGCTTCTCATGCAGCTGGAACCACTAGAGCTATTGAAATGGGAGAAACAGAGGGAGCCATGAGTGGCTTGGCCATAGGGATAGCTGGATTGATCACTGTATTAATGGTACCAGTTATTATGATGATGCTATAGAAAAGCCCCCCTTTAGGAGGCTTTTCTATAGGGTTTCTATTCTACACCTGCAGTTGTTATAAATCGCTTGAACACCTATATCAGATATACCTTGGGGGGTGAGGTTATTGACCCCTTGATTCTTTAACCACCAACCCTCATAGGAAACAAGGATAGCATCTCCTACACCTTCATCTATTTTTACCTTTGATTTTAACATGCCATTGGCAGATACCAGCATAACTGGCTGGTCCTCCTGTAATTCATAGGTTTTTAATGTTTTAGCATTGCAAAAGATCTCCGGCAATCTTCCTTCTTCCACATCGATAAAATGCTGGGAATGGAGGGAAGTCTTAGGATGGAGGGTTAAGAACTGCAGAGGATATTCATCTGCTTCCTTGAAGGAGAGATCTATTAACATATCTTCCCCTCTAATAAACTCAAACTTTCCAGAATTTGTAGTAAATTTTTTGTTGCTCCAAGGAATATCGCTGTCCTCAAGTTTTATCCTTCTACCCTTAGTTTCATCAATACTGCAGTCCAGTTTTTCTAGTAAAGGTCTTAAACCTCTTGCTAAATATGTCTTTGGACTGTTATATTCACTAATAAAATCCCTCATATCCATAATTTTTGCTAATTGATGAAAGATTTCAAACTCATGGATTATTCCTTCAGGAGCCTCTAGAGCTTTTTCTGTAAAGGTGAAGTAGCTATGCCACATGGAGGAAAACATAAAGTCCTCCTCCTCATAAATGCCGGTGCAGGGCAATACATAGTCGGCTAAAGCTGCTGTATCCGTCATAAAATGGTCAATGACCACCTTGAAGGGTATAGAAGAAAAGGCCCTTATAGCTTTTTGTGTATCGGGGAGCTGAAGGACAGCATTACTTTTGGTAACAAAAATTCCTTTAATTTTGTCCTTTTTATCCTCTAGGACATATTGAGAGAACAAGGGGCGTTTAAAGGTAGTAGAAACTTTTTTGCTGTCAGTATTGGCTAGATAACTCCAATCTAAAAACTTCGTAATATATTGATTAGCATAGTTTACTCCACCTCCAGCAACACCAATGTTCCCTGTGAGGGCCCCTAAGGCATCAATAAAACGAATGTTTTTTCCACCATTTCTATAACGCTGTAACCCATAGCCTAGGATAATCGTGGAGGGCTTATTATCAGCATAAAGATTTGTCAATTCACAGATCAACTCTTCTGTAAGCCCTGTGGCTTTAATAAGCTCCTTCAATTGTTGTCTATCTAAAAACTCCTTAAACTCCTTAAATCCCTTACAATGTTGTTCAACAAAGTTTACATCATATTTCTTTTTATCTAAAATCATTTTGGCCATAGCCATAGCTAAGTAACCATCATGCTCAGGTTTAACCTGGTAATAATAATCAGCAAAGGCAGCAGTAGCTGTTCTTACTGGATCAATGACGACTATCCTACTACCTCTTTTTTGAGCCTTCTTTAAAATAGGGATAAGATGAGCATTGGTGAAGGCAGGATTTCTCCCCCATATAACAATGGTTTTAGCATGGAGATGGTCTAGGGGATTATGGCCTAAAACCTCTCCAAAGTCTAATTTTTGAGCTTCAATACCAGCTCCCCAGCATAGACTTCCCTCTGGGGTGGTGGCACCGCCATAGGCATTGAAAAAGGCAGTGTCAATATTCTTGAGAAGACCCCCATGACCAGACTCGGTGTAGTGGATAACAGCATCAGAACCCTGCTTTTCTCTAATTTCTAGAAGTTTATGGCCAATCTCCTCTAGGGCCTTCTCCCAACTAATTTTTACCCATTCACCCTTAACCTTTTTCATAGGAGAAGTCAGTCTTTTAGGATGCTGGATTCTTTCCATGAGACTGTGACCCTTTTTACAAAGAAACCCCTGCGTTATAGGATCATCTACATCGCCCTTAACAGCCACAATCTTGTTTTCATCTATTTCTACAGCAATGGAACAGACATCAAAGCAATCCAATGGACATGCAGTTTTTATGACTTTCATAGTATCTCAATCCTCTCTACAAAAACTATATAAAACTATTATATAGTTTCAACCAGAAGATTAAAAGAGAAATACCATGATAAGAAAATAACGACAAACATCAAAAAATAGTATAGAAAATGTTACACAAATCCAGCAGGAATTATAGTAAGAAAATTGAATTATTAACTACATGATTCTAAAACGGGAGGGAAAGCAATGAAGACAAAGGATTATATAGAACGCTCCCATCAAAGGTCTATTGGCTTTGGGGTAGATCATAACCGTATTTATAGCACTAAGATTTTGCAGGGGGATAATCTGCAAAAGAGATTAGAAACCAATAGTGATCTTATCGTAACAACAGAACCCTTTATGAATCAATTATACAATTTTGTAAAAGGCTCCTGTTTTTTTGCTATTTTGACAGATGAAGAAGGCTGTATTTTAAATGTTATTGGAGATGAGGATGTACTGGAGGTAGCTTTTAATCTAGAGATGGTGCCTGGAGCCTATATGAACGAAGAACATATTGGTACCAATGCTATGGGAACTGCCTTAGCAGAAGGGATACCTGTGCAGGTTTCTGGGGAAGAGCATTTTATCAAAGCCTATCATCGATGGACCTGCTCTGCTGCCCCCATTAGAAGTCCCCAGGGTAAAATTATAGGAACTTTAAACCTCACAGGCTACAGCCATCTTGTTCATTCCCACACCTTAGGTATGGTGGTGGCTGCTGTTCATGCCATAGAGCATATGCTAAGAATTCACAGAACCAATAACAAGCTGGCCATAGCAAAGCAATACATTGAAACCATCATTGATTCCATTACTATAGGAATATTTACTATAGGCCCTAGGGGTTATATGAAAACCATTAATAGAACAGCAAGGGAAATGCTGGGGTATACTCCACAGGAGATTGTAGGGTTAAGGGTAGAAGATTTGATAGAGGGTTGGAAGGGTATAGAGGATAGCGTTGCAAGGCATATTACCTACCTTGAGGAGGAAGCCTTTATTAAGGGAAAGAAGGGGAAATTTCATTGCACTTTGAGTGCCTATCCTATACTGGATAATACTGATACTACACAAGGAATCGTCTGTGCAATAAAAGAGATAAAAAAAGCTAGAAAACTGGCTAATAAAATGATGGGGAAACAGGCCTTCTATACCTTTGATAGAATTATTGGCAGGAGTGAAAGATTTTTACAGATAGTAGAGTATGGAAAAAAGATAGCTGATAGCCCATCAACTGTACTGATTACAGGGGAAAGCGGTACGGGTAAGGAGGTTTTTGCCCAGTCTATCCATAATGCCAGTGGTCGCAGGGAAGAGGCCTTTGTTGCCATCAATTGTGGTGCTCTCCCAAGAAACCTTATAGAATCCGAGCTTTTTGGCTATGAGGGAGGAGCCTTCACTGGAGCTAAACAGGGTGGGCATCCAGGAAAATTTGAGTTGGCAGATGGGGGAACCTTATTTTTAGATGAAATTGGAGAAATGCCTTTAGATATGCAAACCAATTTGTTAAGGGTATTAGAGGAAGGTAAAATTTTTCGCGTAGGAGGAAACAAGGAAATAGAAGTAGACGTTAGAATCATAGCCGCCACCAACAAGGATTTGAGACAGGAGGTTGAAAAGGGGAATTTTAGAAGAGATTTATATTATAGATTAAATGTATTACCTTTAAAATTATTGGCTTTGAGGGAGAGAAAGGAAGATATTCCTTTGCTAATAGACTTTTTTCTCACAACCAAGTCTTTAAAGCTGGGAAAAAATCCTGTAAATTTATCTAAAGAAATGATCCAAAACATGATTAATCTTCCTTGGCATGGTAACATTCGAGAGCTAGAAAATATGATAGAACAAATTATCAATGCTGAAGGTAATCATCTATGGCAATCGGGGGATGCTGGAAAGGGTATAGAAAGAGTAGGTTTTGATATGGAGGAAGATAGTTTAGAAGAAGTGGAAAAAAAACATATAGAAAAAATTGTTAAGAAGACGGAGGGAAATATAAGTCTAGCGGCGGAAATTTTAGGAATAGGCAGAAATACATTGTACAGAAAAATGAAAAAATACAACACAGAGTGTATTAAATTGGAACATTGTTCTAAAAAAGAACAGCAAACAAAGGGGAAAATGTTCTAAAAAAGAACACTTAATAAAGAAGTGGAAATTGTTTTTCTACAATAAAGAAAGAAAGCTTTATTTTTCAATATAGCTATTAATAAAAATTTCCAATAATAATTGGTACAATAATTGCATTATATATAGAATTAAGGGAAATTAAGAAGAATTTAAAAACTGCCAATTATTAAGGGGAGGTAATTCTATGAACAAATTTATTAGAGTAGATATGACAACAATGAAGGTTACTACTGAAGAAGTTCCGGCAAAATATGCAGGATTAGGAGGCCGAGCACTGACTTCCAACTTTATTAACGATGAAGTGAAGCCTACTTGCCATGCTCTAGGGAAAAACAATAAACTTATTTTTGCTCCGGGTTTACTTAGTGGTACTACTGCTCCTAACTCTGGACGTCTTTCTGTTGGTGGGAAAAGCCCGCTTACAGGTACCATCAAAGAAAGTAATACTGGCGGTTCCTTCTCACAAAAGATGGCTAAAATGGGCATCAAAGCCTTAGTTGTTGAAGGGATGCCTTCTGATGACAAATACTACGTTATTAAAATTGACATAAAGGGTGTTACAATCGATGAAGCTCCAGCTGAAATCCTTGGGGGATGTGGTAACTATAGGGCCATTGAAGTATTAAGTGAAAAATATGGAGAAAAAGTTGGTATTGGTTTAGCGGGTCCTGCAGGAGAGCATCGTTTACCTTCTGCTAATATTTCCTTTAAAGACCCTGAAGGCAACATTCGTAGTGCTGGTCGTGGTGGGTTAGGTGCAGTTATGGGTTCTAAAAGGGTAAAGGCTATTGTTATTGACGATACCGGTGCTGGAGCAGTGGCTGTGGCAGATCCAGAGAAATTTAGAGCAGCGGCAAAGGTATTTGCTAAAGCCATCTTAGATCATCCAGTTTCTGGTCAAGGTTTAGCTGCCTATGGTACTGACGTATTGATCAATATCTTGAACGAGGCCGGTGGTTTACCAGCCTATAACTTTACAGCTGGCCGGATTGATCATAACGATAATATCTGTGGTGAAACATTAAACGCCGTCATTACAGAGCGTGGTGGAGAGGGTAAGGTTTCCCATGGTTGTCATGCTGGATGTATCATGAGATGTTCTCAATGGTATCCAGATAAGCAGGGTAAATATATTACCAGTGGTTTTGAATATGAAACGATTTGGGGTCTTGGTGCCGATGCTGGCATTAAGGATTTAGATGAAATTGCCTATATAGACCGTGAAATGGACGACATAGGTGTCGATAGTATAGAGACTGCCGTTGCTGTAGCTACTGCTATGGAGGGTGGATTATTGCCTTGGGGTGACGGTAAAGCCGTATTAGAAGCGGTTAAAGAAATCCGGACAGCTACCCCCCTAGGAAGAATTCTAGGTAGTGGCACCTCTGTTGTAGGTAAGGTTTGTGGATTATATAGAACTCCTGTAGTGAAAGATCAAGGTATCCCTGCTTATGATCCCCGTCCAGTTAAGGGTATTGGTTTAACCTATGCTACAAGTACAATGGGTGCCGATCACACTGCAGGTTACTGTATCTCTGGTAATATCTTAAAGGTAGGTGCTGACATAGATCCACTTAAGAAGGATGGTCAAATTGAATATTCCCGTGCTATGCAAATTGGAACCGCTGCTGTTGACAGTACAGGTATGTGTCTGTTTGTATACTTTGGTATCGCTGATAACCCTGGTGGATATCAAGCTCTAATTGATATGATCAATGCTCAATATGGTATATCCTTAACAGCTGAAGATGTAGATAAACTTGGGGAGTCTGTTCTAAAGGTTGAACGTGCCTTTAATAAAGCAGCTGGGTTTACCAATGCCCATGATCGTCTGCCTGAATTCTTCGAGTATGAGCCATGTCCTCCCCATAATGTTGTTTGGGACTTTACTCCTGAAGAAATTGATGAAGTCTATGCTTTTGAAAAGGAAGAAGCTCTAAATAGCTAACAATGAAATCCTCTATATCTAGCCCCGTGGCTATATGGAACTGTAATCTTTTGTTTTAAATAAAAAGCCGGACCTAGGTCCGGCTTAAAACTTTTTCATTGAGGGAAAGTATTTGGAGGAGGGATAAATTTTAATGTCAGTAGAAAATAAAAAAACCATTGAAGTTAGAGGATTTCTTGATTTATATGGGAGGTTTCGAAAAAAAAATGGTTCAATCCCTATCATTATGGAACTTGAGAAACCAATTACAGGTGCTGAGTTAGCTAAAAAATTAGAGGTCTCTTGGGAGGAGATTGAAGTAATTTTTGTAAATGGCTTCGTCCAGGATTTAGACCATATCATTTATCCAGGGGATCGGGTGGCTTTTTTACCACCGGGATGTCCAGGTCCCTATAGGATAGCACTAGGTTTCTATGGAAAAAACAAAAATAATGAGGCCAATTTTAAATTGACAAAAAAATAAAAGATTATTTTTCCACTATAGAGGAAATTTTTATGCCGCCAGTGTCTCTGACGCGAGAAATTATCCCTCACTGATAAAATGAAACTTCTCTATTTGGAGCATAATTTTATTGAGAAAACAGCAGGATAGAATAGTGACAATGGAGGTGAAGATGATGAAGGTAAAAGTGAAGCTGTTTGCCACTTTAAGAGAAAACCGTGAAAAAGAAATGATGATGGATTTACAACAGGGTGCTACACCTAAAGATATTATTAAGCGGTTAAATATTTCTCAGGAGGAAGTAGCTATCATATTTCTTAACGGAAGAAGTGTGAAGGTGGATAAGGCCTTAGAGGAAAATGATACAGTATCTATTTTTCCGCCAGTAGGAGGGGGCTAAGATATGCACAATATATTGTGGATGATGGGGATAGAAATACAATATAGAGAAATAGAATGTGGATAAAGTAATATCAAGGGGATGATTCAACAATTGTCTCCTTGATATTACTTTATGGTAAAGGAAGATGAAGGATAACATAAAAAACTCCCTATGGATTAGAAATTATTTTGTAGAAAGAGGTTGCAAGATATTGAAGTTTATGGTATTATGCTCATTATATAAAAACATTTGTATTTGATTGAAGCACAAAATTGTATACATCATACAAAAAATAAGGAAGTGATGAAAAGTGGAAACCAATGAAACTACCTATTATATTGTGAAGGCAGAAGCCTTGCCGGAGGTGTTTTTAAAAACCATAGAGGTGAAGGAATTGTTAAAAAGAGGGGAAGCTTCTACAATTTTTGAAGCTGTAGAAAAGGTGGGGATGAGTAGGAGTGCCTACTATAAATATAAGGATGATATTTTTCCTCTATATGAAATGAATACGGGAAGAATGATTACCCTAGCCCTTATTCTAGACCATCTACCGGGGGTGTTATCAGAGGTGCTAAATCAAATTGCTCAATCCAAGGCAAGTGTATTAACTATTAATCAAAACATTCCTCTCCATGGTGTTGCCAATGTAACGGTCTCATTGGAGTTAAAAAATATAATGATGCCAATAGATAGGCTCATACAAACAATTGAAAAAATAAAAGGTGTAAAAAAGGTCAATATTATTGCAAAAGAATAAAAAGTCATTAAAGGGGGAAAGGCCAAATGAAAAAGGTAAAAGTAGCATTATTAGGAATTGGAACCGTGGGTGGTGGTGTATGGGAAATACTACACACAAATAGAGAGGAAATTTTAAAAAACTGTGGCTATGAAATAGAAGTAGAAAAAATTTTAGTAAAGGATGTAACAAAGAAACGAAATACAGATATTCCTCAACATCTGTTTACTTCCAATATAGAAGACATTTTAAACAATAAAGAAATTGAAATGGTTGTGGAGGTAATGGGGGGGATAGAACCAGCTAAGGAGTACATACTGAGATCCATTAAAGAAGGAAAGCATATTGTGACAGCCAACAAAGCTCTTCTTGCTAACCATGGTGAAGAAATTATGAAGACAGCAAGAGAAGAAGGAGTAAAGGTCTACTATGAAGCCAGTGTAGGGGGAGGAATCCCTATCATTCATGCTATGAAGGAGAGCTTAGGTGGTAATAAAATTCAGGAAGTTAAGGGTATTCTCAACGGTACCACCAATTATATTTTAACAAAAATGACTCAGGAGAAGGTGGATTTTCCTACTGTATTAAAGGAAGCTCAGGATAAGGGTTATGCAGAGGCAGATCCTACGGCAGATGTTGAGGGCTTTGATGCTGCCCATAAACTGACGATACTATCGTCTTTAGCCTTTGGTATCTCCACTAAATTCCATGAGGTTCATAGGGAAGGTATTTCTAAAATAACACCTATTGATATTGAATATGCAAAGGAGTTAGGTTATGTTATAAAGCTTTTAGCTATAGGTAAGGAAAAGGAAGGGGTCATAGAGCTAAGGGTTCACCCCACCTTTGTCCCTAAGTACCATCCTTTGGCCTCTGTTAATGATTCCTTCAATGCTGTATTTGTAAAAGGAAATGCGGTAGGAGAGTTAATGTTTTATGGTCGTGGAGCTGGAGATTTACCTACTGGTAGTGCTGTAGTAGGAGATATGATGGCAATTTTAAAGGCACAGGGCAATGTAGCAGTTGAGGTTCTTGATAATTATTCTGTAGAGAAAATAGTGAAGCCCATTAGTGAAACGGAAGCTGAGTACTATGTAAGATTAATTGTTAAGGATAAACCAGGAGTACTAGGTAAAATCGCTAGTCTGTTTGGAGAAAGCAACGTAAGTTTATCCTCTGTTATACAAAAAGGAGAAGGAGATCCCTCTGTATCCCTAGTATTCCTTACTCACTATGCTAAGGAAGGAAATGTACAGGAGGCTATAAAGAAAATTATTGCTATCGAAGAAGTAGTAGAGCTAGCCAATCTAATTCCAGTAGAAAATGGCCAAAAAGTAAAGGAGGTATAAATATGTGGAATGGTATCATAGCAAAATACAAGGATTTTTTTGATATAAAAGATGAAGAAAAAATTATCACCCTCAATGAAGGAAACACCCCCCTTATTCCAGCAAAAAATATTGGAGAAATGCTGGGGGGAATCAACCTTTACTTAAAATATGAAGGCTTAAATACCACGGGTTCCTTTAAAGATAGAGGAATGACAATGGCGGTAACAAAGGCAGTCCAAGAAGGAAGCAGGGCTATTATCTGCGCTTCTACTGGTAATACATCTGCTTCAGCTGCAGCCTATGCAGCGAAGGCAGGGTTAAAGTGTTATGTTCTCATCCCCAATAATAAGATAGCATTGGGAAAATTAGCTCAAGCTATTCTCTATGGGGCAGAGGTGATCCCTGTAGAAGGGAACTTTGACGATGCTCTAAGAATTGTAAGAGAAATAGCTGCGGAGGGTAAGGTTACCCTAGTAAACTCCATCAACCCCTATAGATTATTAGGTCAAAGATCGGGAGCTTACGAGGTATGTGATCAACTGGAAGGAAAGATTGATTATCTATCTATTCCTGTAGGAAACGCTGGCAACATTTCTGCATATTGGGCTGGATTCAAAGACTACCACAAGGCTGGTAAACTTGAAAAACTTCCAGTCATGCTAGGGTTTCAAGCAGAGGGAGCAGCACCTATCGTAGAAGACAGAATATTTGAAGAACCTGAAACCGTGGCCACTGCTATTAGAATAGGTAATCCTGCCAGCTGGGACAAGGCAGTAGCAGCTAGAGATGAATCAAAGGGTTTAATTCAGAAGGTAACAGATATAGAAATATTAGAGGCTCAAAAACTATTGGCATCTAGAGAAGGAATATTTGTAGAGCCAGCCTCTGCTGCCAGCATTGCAGGAGTTATGAAGTTAAGCAAGGAAGGCTATTTACAAAAGGGAAAAAATATTGTGGCGGTATTGACAGGTAATGGATTAAAGGATCCTTCGGTAGTATCTCCTGAGAAACATATAAAAACCTATGGTGTAAAAACAGAGGAGATTAAAACCTTGATTTACAGAAGTCTAGGAAGTGACCAAAATGATTAGAGTAAAGGTTCCTGCAACCACTGCTAATATTGGACCGGGCTTTGATTGTCTAGGTATAGCCCTATCCCTATATAACGAGATTGAAGTTGAAGAAATAGATAACGGTCTTATTATTGATATAGAAGGCAGAGATGAAGAAAAGATAGAAAAAAATGAGAATAATCTAGTTTACCAAAGTATGCTTAAGACTTTTCAGCGAATAGGATATCAACCAAAGGGTATAAAAATCAAACAGTATAATAGAATCCCCATTGCTAGAGGACTAGGAAGCAGTGCTGCATGTATAGTAGGAGGTGTTATGGCAGCCAATGGATTATGTGGCAAGCCCCTCTCTACAGAAGAGATGTTGGAATTGGCGGTAGAGATAGAGGGTCATCCAGATAATGTAACGCCTGCTTTAGTAGGAGGTGTTGTAGTATCCTGCAAGGATGAAGGTCAAACCACCTACATAAGATTTGATGTCCATGAAGCTTTGAAATTTATTGTAGCAATTCCTGAAGTGGAGTTAAGTACAAAGGCATCTAGGGGTGTTTTACCAGAAACAATAGCTTTTCAAGATGCCGTTATGAATGTAGGCAAATCTTCATTGCTGGTGGCGGCATTGATGTCAGGGGAATTGGAGAAACTAAGCTTCGCCTTGAAGGATCGTCTTCATCAGCCCTATAGGATTAAATTAATGGACTCCTTGGAAAATATTTTTACTAGAGGAGAAGATTTAGGATTAAATCAGTTGTTTCTAAGTGGAGCAGGCCCCTCCATTATCTATTTAACATGGGGTGAAGAAGCAGAAAAAGAAAAAAAGTTTTACCATATAATTAAGGAAGCACCTGAAGAGTGGACTTTTCAAGTGCTAGCAGGTGATAACAAAGGGACTAGCATTAGCTAGTCCCTTCTTAAAGAATTATATTGTAAAATTGTTGATATTTTCATTAAGTTTTTTAGCCAATCCATTTGAAGCACTTGATGGGTTGGCTAGTTTTGCTATAGCACTGGGGATCTGTGTAGCTCTTGGGAA
Source organism: Natronincola ferrireducens (assembly GCF_900100845.1). NCBI lineage: Bacteria > Bacillati > Bacillota > Clostridia > Peptostreptococcales > Natronincolaceae > Natronincola > Natronincola ferrireducens. The sequence continues at coordinate 93,931 of NZ_FNFP01000004.1, forward strand.
GTAGCAGCAGCTTCCTCTGAAACCACCAGCTATTTTCAATAACGACTACAATGTTATTTTACAATAAAATCACCTAACTTTGTAATAAAGTAAACACCTTCGATTAATTTAAGGACATATAGGAAAAACTATCAACAAATAATAAGCAAAGAGGGTGAAAAATTGGTAAAAAACATATATTTTTCAATAATTATTCTATTACTAGTAATTGGAATTATAGTGGGATGTACTATAAATAAAGAAGGACAAGAAAACAATCAAAATCTTTTAAGGGTAGAGGAAATAGAGGGATTCTCTACAGTAAATGGCTATAAGGTGGAGGATGGGAAATTCTATTTTACAGGTATAAAGGATAGGGATTGGTACTTTTATAGCCTTGACGTAACAACCCATGAAATTACCAGAAAGCATCATGATGCTGCAAACTATGATTTATACATTCCCTTTGATGAAGGCAATGCTGTATATATTGACTTAGAGGGGCAGCTTTTCTATAGGATAGGGAATGAGGAAAAGAAAATAGATGAAGGGATTAGAGGCACCCATCGACCTAATCTACTAATATCACCTCAGCAGAATGCTATCCTCTATACCAAGGGACCCGAAGAAGACGCGGATCTATATTTATATTATTTTCAAGAGGCAAAGCCCATTTTAATAAAAGAAGGCATTTCAAAAGAAGCCTTTAGAACCTTTTCCTTTACAACCCAGTGGAGCAGAAAGGAAAATTATTTTATCTATCATAATCAAGAAATATATGATAACAGAGGACGACTCTACAGCACTGTGGATGCTACCATAACAAAGTGGTCCCCTGATGATAAATATCTTGTGTTTATCAAAATGCCAGATAAAGGAGAAAAAATAGTGATTGGCGGTTGGGAGACCTACATAGGAAAAGAACTTCTACTCTTTATTGTAGAAGAGAAGAAAACAAAAAAAATCTATGAAAATCCTAAGGGATTAATTGATCCTATTGATAGTATTCAGTGGAGTAAGGATGGATCGACATTAGGTATGTCCATAGGGGAAATCATAAAATTCACCTATGGGGAGCTGGAAAAAATGAATTATGAAAAGGTTTTTGTCTATGATATCCATAGTGGAGAGGGGGTAGAAGTAGAGGAGGTTTTCTATAACTATTATGAAATTCTATTTGACAATTACCTTTATGGTAGTAGCTTGGGAAAACGAGATGTCCTGGAGCTTATAGCTGTATATGGAGAAGATAGAAAAAAGTATGAGAATCCTGTAATTTTAAATAGTCAAGATATGTTTGTTATATCCCATGCAACAGAAGGATATTTGGTAGATGGAGGGAATTTAATGATGGTAAATCCGGAGGGGAATGAGGAAAAAATCGCCACCCTACCTTGGAAAATTAAGGAAGTTTACTTTGACATTACCACCATGACCTTTATTATTATCAATAATGAGATGGAAATATATACTTTAAAACGATAGAAAAGGAGGAAACAATGAAGACTAGTTTTATGTCGGTGGCTACAGGAGCTTTAATTGCAATAATGATCCATATGAATGGCACCCTTGGAAATTATACAAACGTTTATTTTAGCTGTTTTATCGTTCATCTCCTTGCCACTTTAGGAGGAGGTATTTTGATTTTATTCATGAAGGCAGGAGGCGATAGAAGGATACAATACCCTTTTTATTATTATTTAGGAGGTATCTTGGGGGCAATTATTATTATATTAAATAACTTTAGCTTCAAGGGGTTAGGGGTATCCATAACAGCGGCATTAGTATTTTTTGGACAAATTATGATGTCCATTCTAGTGGATAGCTTCGGTCTATTGCAGATGGAGAAGATTCCCTTTAACAAAAGGAAATTACCAGGGATTTTCCTTGTCGCCGCAGGTGTACTTGTAATAATGTGGACATAGGAGGAGGAAAATGGGATTACTATTTGCTTTAGCAGCTTTTACTGCAGGGGGACTTATCGTGATTTCTTCTGTGTTAAATGCACAAATTGCCAAGAAGATAGGGATTTATAAATCTGCCTTTATCAATAATTCTTTGGCTATGATGACAGCCCTTCTATTAACAATGATATTTTATGCAGATTTAGGTGGGGAAGTGCAGGGGATGGGGGAGGCACCCCTATGGAGTTTTTTTGGAGGCATACTGACGGTGGCCATAGTAATTATGAGTAATATTATCATACCTAAAATTCCTGTAGTCTATACGGTATTATTAATATTTACTGGACAGTTTGTGATGGGAACAGTGATCGATACCCTCAACACTATTCCACTTTATACAAATAAACTATTGGGATTTCTCTTAATTATAAGCGGCTTGGTTTTTAATATTTATATTGATAATAGAGAGGGAAGTAGAAGTATAGAATGACATCTAATTAAGGTAACGTCTTAGCAATACATTGCAAAAAAGATTTATAAAGTTAAAAAAACTTGTGTAGGAGACTAACAATGGGGTAATTATTATAAAGAGCTTTACAACGAGATTGAGGTGAATAAACAATGGATCAAGATCAGCAGGCAAATAGAATTATTGAATTTATAAAGGGAGGAGAAAAACCCAAAAGGGATTTCAAAATAGGTGTAGAACTGGAGCATATCGTCGTAAGAAAAGAGGATTTTCAGTCGATTACCTATTATGAGGAGAAGGGTATCGAAAGCATTTTGAAAAACCTTATCCCACAGGGTTATAAACCCAACTATGAAGGAGACTATGTTATAGGGCTGGAGGGAAAAGATGAAGTTATTACTTTAGAGCCTGGAGGTCAACTGGAGATTAGCATAAGGCCCTGTAGTACGATTAAAGAAGTAGAAGATATTTATCTAGCTTTTTTAAAAAAAATCATCCCTATTCTTGAGAAGGAGAATCAGCTTTTAATGGCAATAGGCTATCATCCTAAAACCTCTATTAAGGATATACCATTTAATCCAAAAGGACGCTATAAACATATGGCCGACTACCTTATTACAAAAGGAAAATATGCCCACAATATGATGAAGGGTACAGCATCTCTACAGGTGGTTATTGACTATGAAAACCAAGAGGATTTTATGAAGAAGTTTAGGGTAGCTAATTTCCTTTCTCCTTTATTTCACTTAATTACCGACAATGCCCCTATTTTTGAAGGAAAAGTGTATCAAGACAACAGTGTCCGAAGCACTATATGGGAAAATATGGACAAAGATCGAAGTGGTATTGTACCAGGGGCGTTACAAGAGGACTTTGGTTATAAAGCCTATGCCCAATATATATTAAACACACCACCTATTTTTATTATAAAAAATGGAGAAGTAATTACTACACATAACAAAAAGACTAAGGAGCTTATAGACTTTTATAGGGCCACCGATGAAGAAATAGATCATATTTTATCTATGGTTTTTCCTGATGTAAGGGCAAGACAATACATTGAAATTCGAATGGGGGACACACTTCCCTATCCCTTAAGCATGGCCTATGTTGCTTTAATTAAAGGTATTTTTTATAATGATGTAGCACTAGCCTATCTTTATGAAATGGCAAAGGGAACAGAGGAAGAAAAGGTTTATCGTGCTAAAGAAAATATAGGAAAAAAGGGATTTGAAGGTAGCTTTAAGTGTAAAACCGCGGGAGATTTCATTCCTATTTTATTTGATTTGGCCAGAAAGGGTTTGGATCAGGAGGAGAGAAAATATTTAGAAGGTTTAGAAGCCTTGGCCTTAAAACATGCAAATCCAGCTCAGGTGTTGAAGGCTAGGATAGCATCTGTGGGAGATGAAGCCTTAGGGTGGTGCTCCCTCAATAAATATGGGAGGGGAATAGATAGTGACTCTAAAAAATAGAATATTTCTCCAATATCGTGGAAACGTATTAAAAAACAAAGAAGCTTATCTAGAGGAATATAAGAGGGTTTTAAAGACAGTGGAGAAGTCACCTGCCCAGTATAAAGGTAAGCCTATTGAGTTTTTATATCACCCCATGTTTTTAAGTGTTGATGACTTTAAAAAATTTGAACATTTAACGGAACAGTTGATGGGTATTTTACGTAAGGTAATTGATAGATATTTACAGGATGAGGAATTTCGAAAACATTTTGGTTTTTCACAACTATTGGAAGAGCTGATTGTTAAGGATCCAGGATACAGTATTCCTGCTCCTATGGGAAGGTTTGATATTTTTTATCATGATGACGGTGACTTTCAGTTTTGCGAACTAAATGCTGATGGGTCCTCAGGAATGGTGGAGGCTAGAGAACTACAAAATATTTTTCAACATTCCTTAGCCATTAAAGAGCTAGAAAAAGATTATCGTTTCACAATCTTTGAAGTTTTCTACACATGGGTAGATGCCCTTCTTAAAAATTATCAGGAATTTAGTGGGTCCCAAGAAAAACCTAAGGTGGCTATTGTTGACTGGTTTTCTTCAGAAGTTCCTTCTGAATTTATAGAATTTCAAAAGGTATTTGAAGAAAGGGGATGCCCTACTGTTGTTGCTGATATTAGGGATTTAACCTATAGGAAAGGTAAACTATACTATGAGGAATTTCAAATAGATTGCATTTATCGAAGGGCAGTAACATGGGAAATTATTGATAATAATAAAGAAGTAAAGGACTTTATCGATGCCTATATGGAGGGGGCTGTATGTGTAGTTGGACCTATACGCTCTCAAATTATTCATAATAAAAATATCTTTAGCATTTTGCATGATTCTATGAAAACCCCCTTCCTTACAGAGGAGGAAAGACGATTTGTAGAAAAGCATATTCCCTATACCACCATCTTTGATACCAATAATGAAGAGTTGGTGGATTTCACCATTAAAAATAAGGACCAACTGGTATTAAAGCCTATGGACAAGTATGCTTCCTATGGTGTTTATATCGGCAGGGATTTCACTGCTAAGGAGTGGAAGAATATTATTGATAGCCAGGCCCAAAAAAATTATCTATTACAGCAATTTTGTCGTGTGCCTAAATTACCAATGGCTATGTTTGCTGAGAATGACGTGGATTTTGTGGAAAACAACTATATTATAGGATTATTTATGTACAACCAAAAGCTGCAGGGGATTTATACCCGCACAGGTAGATGCAATATTATCGGAAGTGTTGTAGAATGCTTTACTGTCCCCAACTTTATCGTAGAAGAAAAACTCTAGACATTAGGTTAGAGTTTTTTTATTGGGTCAATACTAGTAGGTAAGGAGGGATTTAAAGAGGATATGAAGGATTATATTTTGGTACTTGGAAGAATGGTTACAATTTTACCATTGTTATTGGTGATTACAGTATATATTATGGGAAAAAGATCCATTGGAGAGCTTCCAGTTTTTGATTTTTTAATCATTATTACAATGGGCTCAGTGGTAGGAGCAGATATTGCAGATCCTAATATACATCATGGACCCACCATCTTCGCCGTTATTTTTCTAGGTATTGTACAAAATCTTGTCAGTAGGTTGGTTTTGAAAAGTAGAAAAGTGGGAAGATTTATTACCTTTGAACCCACTCTAATTATGGAAAATGGTAGGTTTATTGTAAAAAATATAAAGGATATTAAATATTCTATTGATGAAGTACTGATGATGCTTAGGGAAAAGGATATTTTTCATTTTCAAGAAGTACAATATGCTATTATAGAGTCAAATGGGAAATTAACTGTGTTAAAAAAAACCGACACCAAACCTTTAACACCGAAGGATATGGGAATGACTACTGAAGATGAGGAACTTCCAACGGTTGTTATTTTAGAGGGAAAGCTAGACAAAAAAAGCCTATTAAATATCAATGAAACAGAAGAAAATATTATAAACCTGGTAAAACAGCAGGGCTATAAAAACCTATCGGATATTTTTCTTGCCACCTATACCAATAAAGAAGGTTTATCTATTTCTCCTTATAATTTGCAGCAACCTCCAACCCATATTGGCCATTAAATCTACATAGTTTTTTTCTGCATATTGGTGGAATTTATTTCCCAGCCAATATTCGACTAAATTTTACGAATAATGATGGCAGGTTATTAGGGAATCATGTATAATAAATACAGAGGTAAATACTAAATGGGGGTGAATAATGTGAAAATCCAATGGGATAAGCAATATTTAAAATATGCTTTATATGGCAGTTTTGCAATTATATTATCCGTTATATTTTATCAAATCCTAGATAATATAGCATCATTACTAGACAGTATTTCTGATGGATTTCTTTGGGTTAGAAGAATGTTAAGCCCCTTCATTATAGGCGCCTTTATTGCATACCTTTTAAATCCTGGAGTAAGGTGGTTTGAAAAAAAACTCTATAGTAGAGTTGTTTATATTTCTGAAAGAAAGACCCTCCATAGACTTATCAGTATTTTGACGGTCTATATTATTCTTATTAGCTTTATTACTATGCTAATTGTATTTGTAGCACCTCAAATTAACAATAATATTCGAGAAATACTACGAAGAGTCCCTGAATATGATAGAATAACTAGGCAATGGCTAAGTAATTGGGAAAAAGAAATAGGGGTAGAAAATTTATATGATTTTGCAGAGCATATAGAAAAAAATAGCAAAGAAATTTTTGATAAAACCAGTCAAGTATTGGAGTATATTTTAAACAATATTTTTGTCAGTGTTATGACCATTACATCAGGAGTTTTAAACTTCCTACTGGCTTTGATTATTTCCTTCTATATGCTTTCGGATAAAGAGGGCTTTAAAGTAGGGGGAGAAAAGTTTCTAAGAGCTATGATGAAGGATGAAACCGTTGATAGGATTAAGGATTTCGGCCGGGAAGCCGATGACCTCTTTGGCAAATTTATTATAGGAAAGTCTTTAGACTCCTTTATTATAGGGGTTTTATGCTTAATAGGTTTAAAGATCATGAACATTCGATATGGCTTGTTACTGAGCACAATTATAGGTGTTACCAATATGATCCCTTACTTTGGTCCCTTCATTGGTGCGGTGCCAGTGGCCATCATTACCTTCTTTGATAGTCCTGTAAAAGCACTATGGGTAATTCTCTTTATTTTAGGATTACAACAGTTTGACGGCTTGATTTTAGGTCCTAAGATTTTAGGAAATAGTGTGGGATTAAGACCATTTTGGATTATATTTGCCATTGTGGTGGGAGGCAAGCTGGCAGGTGTCCTGGGAATGTTTCTAGGCGTTCCTATCTTTGCTATCGTAAGACTTCTAGTAATGCGGTTCATTGATCGACAACTGGAAAGAAAAACCATGGAGAAGCTAGAAAAGAATCAAGTATAATTGAAGATCATGTTATAAAACCGAGGTCAGAACTTAACAGTCTCTGAGCCTCGGTTTTTTTATGTTAAACAAGTATTCGGTGATTTTTATCACAAAAATAAAATAGTTATTGAAAACTATTATCAACTAGTATATAATCAGAATTGCGGTGATAATACATATCATCTGGGAATCGTTATTATTACAGACCAAAGAGGAGGAAGAATTTAAATGTTTAAAAAGAAAAAAGTTTTAGCTTTCATCATGATAGGAATTTTGGCTCTCATAGCGATCGGATGCAGTAGTCAACAACCAGTAACGACTGGAGAAGAGGAAAATCCGATAAGTGGAGAAGCATCAGGGCAGCTAGTAGTTTATTCAAATAGAAATGAAAAATTTGTTCAACCCCTACTTGATAAATTTTCCGAAGACACAGGAATTGAAGTATTAGTACTACATGGAGCTAATCCACTTCAAATTGTTGAGGAAAAAAATAATGTTCGTGCTGATATATTTATTTCCAATGATCTTGGTGCTTTAGGATATTTAGATGGTGAAGGACTATTACAAGGATCAAATCCAACAGGAATTGAAACCATTCCTACAGACTTTAGGGCTGATGACAATGCATACTTTGCAATTTCAGCTAGAGCCCGTGGCTTTATTTATAATAAAGATATGATGACTGAAGAAGAAATGCCAAAAAGTATTGAAGATTTATTTGACCCAAAGTGGAGAGAGGTTGAGAATGGGTTTGCCATTACCCGTGGTGGTAATAGTGGTATGATTGGACATGTTTCAGCCCTTCGTTATGAGTGGGGAGATGGGAAAACAGCAGAGTGGATTTCTGCAATTAGGGAAAATGCAGCAGGTATTTACGAAGGACATGGTGATATTCGTAGGGCTGTAGGTGCTGGGGAGCATTCCTTTGGACTAGTAAACAACTACTATTTCCATCAACAATTACTAGAACCTGAAAATAATAATGTAGGCTTTATTTATCTTGATCAAGAAGAAGATCAAATGGGAGTTGTTGCTAATGCAGCGGGGGTAGGTCTTGTTAAAGGTGGACCTAATGAAGCCAATGCAATTGCTTTCCTTGAGTGGTTATTATTGCCTGAAAATCAAGTAGCCTTTGTGGGAGAATCACTGGAGCTTCTAATTAACTCACAATATGGGGCTGTTTATCCACCTGAAGTAGAACCGTATATTGTAGATTTTAGTGATTTAAAAGCTCAAGATATGCCTATTAAAGAGCTTGGTAATTACTTTGAAGACACAAAAGCCCTTATTGAATCATCTGGATTAGATTTAGACTTAAAATAGTTAAAGAAAATAAAATGAGATTTAATTCAGAGGGTGGCTTAGTAATACACTGAAAATAAAATTTTATTATAATAGGAGATGACATCATGAGTATTAAGAAAATAACACAATTAAATAAAAATAATCATGACAAGGTTGGGAAAAAATTTTCTCCAACCCTTCTCCGCTTTTTTAGAAGAAAATGGTTAAATATTTGGCAAAGTAACCCTCCAGGAACAGTATTACTTTTATGTGGCCTCTGTATAGCAGTGATTATGTCCATTCCAATTATTTATGTGGTATGGCGATCCCTCTTTGCTGGGACAAACCGATGGGTCCGACTTCTTGATCAGAGAATTCCACAATTACTAGGGAACACCCTTTCACTAACAGCTGCCGTCACTGCAAGCACGATAATAATTGGTGTTTCCTTAGCATGGATTGTTATACGAACAGATATACCGGGAAAGAAAACATGGAGATGGTTATTAGCTATGCCACTAACAATACCTCCCTATGTGGGAGCGATGGCCTATATTATCGTCTTTGGCCACAGTGGATGGGCCCGTGATCTATGGCAAGGAACCCCTTGGTTAGTAAATACCTTGGGGGATTACGCTATCAATATTTATTCATTTGAAGGGGTATTCTTTGTCTTAACCATGTTTACCTATCCGTATGTATATTTAATTGTCAGCGCTTCTCTTCAAAAAACCAATCGAAATTATGAAGATGCTGCCTACTCTCAAGGGATGAGTACTTCTGAAGTCTTTTGGAAGGTAAATCTACCACTTCTACGTCCAGCAATTGGAGCAGGAGCTGTTCTTGTATCTCTTTATGTACTTGGAGATTTTGGTACCATTGCTATGCTGCGATATGTAACATTTACAGCGGCTATTTATTTCCAAAGAGCCGGCTTTGACACAGCTTCTGCAGCTGTATTGAGTTTAGTGCTTATTTTTTTAACCATCATTATACTATGGATTGAATCAAAAACCCGAAAGAAAAGCAGATATTATCAAACATCCAATACCTATAGAAAACCATTGACTTTAAAATTAGGTAAGTGGAGGTTCCTTGTATTTCTTTATGTCAGTTTAATATTCTTTGTATCTGTGCTACTACCAATTAGTGTTCTTATCTATTGGTCTAAAATTGGAATTAGTATGGGGGCTCTTGATGACCGTTTCTTTGGCTTTGTATTTAATAGTTTGAAGGTTTCAGGTTTTGCCGCATTAATATGTATGTTATTTGCTATGCCTATTATTTATTTAAAAGCTCGGTATCCATCTGTGATTACGAGCTTTATTGATAGATTGAGTTATGGGGGATATGCTCTTCCCGGAGTTATTGTTGCTTTAGGCTTTGTTTTTATATTTAACAACCACCTACCCATACTTTATGGAACCTTTTATATTGTTGCATTAGCATTTGTTGTTCGATTTTTACCGCAAGCTATGCAGGCAGGAGAAGCATCCCTCAGTCTCTTGTCTCCAAGAATTGATGAGGCGGCCCGAAGTCTTGGGTATCCTCCATGGAAGGTAATGCTTAAGGTGATTCTTCCTAATATGTTGCCTGGAGTATTGGCAGGGGGAGCACTGGTTTTTGTTAGTTCTATTAAAGAGCTTCCAGCTACACTGATGTTGCGACCACCAGGTTTTGATACTTTGGCAGTTCGTGTTTATTTTGAAGCTTCGGAGGCAATTTATCATCTGGCGGCTCCAGCGGCATTATTAATTATTATAGTCTCTATTACTCCATTGCAGTATATGCTAAAAAAATATTAGGGGGTGACTAGAATGTATGATATAGAATTAAAAAGAATTACAAAGACTTATCTTGGAACCGATGAACCTGCTGTAAAAAACCTTTCTTTAAATGTAGAAAAAGGGTCGATTGTTACATTGCTTGGACCCAGTGGATGTGGGAAATCAACAACCCTTCGTCTACTAGCAGGATTTGAAAGGGCAAATGCTGGAAGCATAGCTCTTGCTGGCAAAGTCGTCAGTGATGAAAACACATGGATACCACCAGAAAAACGGGGGATAGGAATGGTTTTCCAAGACTATGCACTGTTTCCCCATCTTAATGTTTTTGATAATGTGGGATTTGGCTATAAGGCAAAAGATCGAAGGGCTAGAGTAATGGAAGTCCTGGAATTAGTTAACTTAAAAGGGTATGAAAAGCGGTATCCCTATGAATTATCAGGTGGACAACAGCAAAGAGTTGCCTTGGCCAGGGCATTAACCCGGAGGCCAGTTGTGGTACTATTGGATGAACCCTTCAGTAATCTAGATGCCGATTTAAGGGTGACCATGAGGGTAGAGGTAAAACGAATTATAAAAGAAGCGGGAGCCACTGCCATCTTTGTCAGCCACGATCAAAAAGATGCTTTAGCGATTTCAGATAAAATTGTGGTGATGAAGGAGGGTGTGGTACAGCAAATCGGTAGTCCGAGGGAGATTTATCAATACCCCCAAAACAGATTTGTTGCTGGTTTTGTAGGCCAGTCTAATATATTAAAGGGGCAAATCAGTCAGGACGGTACTTCTGTTATAACAACTGCACTAGGCACAGTACCCTGTAACCATACCCATTGTATGTGTGCAGGGGAGGAGGTATGTATCTCCATTCGTCCTGATAGTTTAGAAATGGATACAAAAGGTCATATAAGAGGGAGAGTTAAGGAGTTTACCTACACTGGAGAAGTCATTGATGCAGTAATAGGGATCGAGGCATCCTCGGGAGAGGAACAAAGCTTATTGGTTCATATTCATCCTGACGAGGATATAAGGGTGGGAGACACCATTAGCTTCAAGATTCTTCCTAATTTTGTAGCTGTTGTAAAAAGTGAAGAGTAGCAGGAGAAGATTTTTTTGTATGTTTCTTTCTATCGGTGACATACTAAAGAAAAAAAGGAGAGATTTTATTGCAGCTTTGGATGCCTGATAGAGTATATTTTGAGCCATCAGCTAAGGAAACTCCTGTAGGAAAAAGAGTTTTAAGTTATTGTGAAGAGCATCACATACCTATTCTTCATACTACATCCCACAACCAAGTCCGAAATTTGCCTGGCAAGGATGAAAAAGCAAAATATGCAGCAGCAAAAAAGACCTTAATTGTAGGAACAAAAAAGAGCATGAAGTTAGAGGTATGTAAACCTTCTGCCCATTATCAGTTTTCCCTCATGACCAATTGTCCCGGAAACTGTGAATATTGCTATTTATTTACTACCCAAGGGAAAAAGCCCTATGTAAGAGTATATGTAAATATGGAGGAATTGTTTAAGACAATAGATAAATATATTGAAAAAAGGCTACCCCATGCCACCATGTTTGAAGCTGCCAGCACCGGAGACCCCTTGGCAGTAGAGCACATCACTGGAACCCTTAGGGATACAATTGAACATTTTGGGACACTAGATAGAGGAAGATTGAGGGTGGTGACAAAGTTTAGTAATGTTGATAATTTATTAGATGCCAAGCACAATAAGCATACCCGGTTCCGCTTTAGCATTAACTCAAATCATGTTATAAAAAACTTTGAGCACAATGTAGATGATTTGGAGGCTAGAATGAAGGCAGCAGAAAAGATAGCAAGAGCTGAATATCCTCTAGGATTTATTATTGCACCTATCATCCTCCATGAAAATTGGAAAAAGGGTTATAAAGAGTTAATGGAGAGTCTCCATGAACATCTACGTTTCAGAGAGAACAGTATGATCACCTTTGAATTGATTCAGCATCGTTTTACCATGAATGCCAAAGCAGTCATAGAGGAAAGATTCCCCAATACTAACCTAGATATGGATCCCCATAAAAGAATTAAAAAATGGGGTAAATATGGGAGGGTAAAGTATGTTTATAGTAAGGAAGAGGCTTTCGAAGCTAAGGAATATATAGAAGAACTAATAAAAAAACATTTTCCTCGAGGTCATATTCAATATTTTACATAAGATGGAGAGGGTACCCCCTTCTCCATCTTACTTTCCCTTAAAACCTATAAACTTCACCTATATCTAATATTTTCACTTCAGCATTGGTTACCTTTTCCTTAAAGGTCTCTGGAGAAGCAGTAATAACAGGAAAGGTATTATAATGCATAGGAATAACCTGTTTAGGATTAATAAACGTCACTGCCTTTACAGCATCTACTACATCCATGGTAAAATTCCCCCCGATTGGTACTAGGGCAACATCAATATTCTCCTCAGCTAATAGTTGCATATCCATGGTTAGACCAGTGTCTCCAGCATGATAAAGCTTTTGTCCATCAGCTTCAATCACAAAGCCACAGGGATTACCACCATAAACCATACCCCCATCAGTTTCTATGCCAGATCCATGTAGAGCCGGTGTCATCTTGATTGTAGCGAAGTCTAATGTAACCCTTCCTCCAATATGCATTGGATGAAAGTCAATCCCTTGCTTTTGTAAATACATACAAATTTCATAGTTGGAGATAACAGTAGCTCCATATTTTCTAGCCAATTCTACTGTACTACCAAAGTGGTCTCCATGTCCATGGGTAACAAAAATATGGGTAAGACCTCCTTTTTCAAAGGCTAAGGACTTTACCTCCTCACTAATAAAGGGGTCAATTAAAGCCCTCATAGTAGAAGCTTCAACATAAAATGCTGAGTGTCCTAAATATTGAATTTTCACGATATCCCTCCTTAAAAATTATCCTTAAGGTTATTATACCAAAAAGTGGTTTATTTAAGTAGAAGGATTTTCTCTAACTTCTTTTTTGACCTGTTTAATAGCCCTATCAACATTTGGATTTTTATTGAGTAAGGATTTCATAAAAATACCTCCAGATTTTAAAATTACAAAAAAATTTCTAAAAGTAGCGAACATCATCATAATAATATTGCCTCATAAAAGTGTCAATTGAGAAGGAGCTTTATTCAGCTTTGTAGAATAAATAGGAAGGTATAAAAAATTTATAAACAAAAGAAGGAAGGAGTAATAAAATGAACAGACAACAAGCCTTTGACATTCTTAAAAAGTATGTAGAAAGTGATAGTCTATTGAAGCATGCCTTGACGGTGGAGGCTGGTATGATTGGCTATGCCAAAAAATTAGAGGAAGATGTAGAGAAATGGTCTATTACTGGACTTATTCATGATGTTGACTATGAAAAATACCCAGAGGAGCACCCCTTTAAGGCGACAGAAATTCTCAAGGAAGAAGGCTTTGAGGAAGACATCATCTATGCTGTAAAGGGGCATGCTGATTATACAGAAACCGAAAGAAAAAGCAACTTAGACAAAGCCCTTTATGCAGTAGATGAGCTAGGAAGTTTTATTGTAGCATGTGTTTTAGTAAGACCCTCCAGAAGTTTTGATGATTTAGAGGTAAAATCCGTAAAGAAAAAATTAAAGGATAAGGCCTTTGCCAAGGCTGTAGATAGAGCTATCATGCAAAGGGCAGCCGATGAATTTGGTTTAGATATGACAGAACATATTGAAAACATGATAGGCTTTCTAAGGGAAAGGGAAGCAGAATTAAAGAAAATGGGTTACAGCTTGATTGATTAAACTCCTGCATTGCAGGAGTTTTTGATGTTAAGACCCATTATTCTGTCACAACTAGATAATAAATTAATATAATACTAATATATACAGATAATGGGGGGATCTTTGTGGCAAGAAGAGAAGATTTTCAAAGAAATTTTCTATTAATTATTGTTTTAATTATTTTATATTTATTCATAAGTGGAAAGGCAATTCCTGCACCAGAACCAGAACCACCCATTGTTATACCATAGGATAGGAGAAATTAAAGGGGGGGGTTCCATGTTTTCCTCAGATCAATTAAATCAACTGGCAAAGGATGTAATGAACAAATTAGATCCAGCGTGTAATAATGGAATAGTAAGTCTTACTACTACTCAAGCCCTAGCAATTTTAGCCTTATTAGCCGGCACCCTAGAAGTTACCTCTGTTGTTGTAGACAGAACCCAAGGTGTTCAACTGGTGTTATCAGGTACTTTAGTAAAAAAAGAAGAAAATGAAATGGATAAAATCATGAAACAGCTTAGCCATATGCCCTTTGATGAAGTGATGAAGGCGATGCTTGGAAGATTTAAATAAAACATAACCCCTATGAATAGCATAGAGGTTATGTTTTATTACTTTATCAAATGAATAGCCTCCAAAAGCTGAGGAATTACCTGCTTTTTTCTAGAGACAATCCCAGCTGCAAAGCTTCCCTGCTTTCCTTCGATACCAAAGGCAGAGGAAATAAGATGGTTATTCCTGCATTGATACAAAATGTAGGAGCCTTCCTTAAGGATATCTGTAATTAACAGCAAAGTTATATCATAATGATTGTTTTTGTGGACTCCCTGAATAAATTCCATGAAGGAATCCTTACGATTAAAGACATCTTCTATATCTAAGGTAAATACTTGACTAATACCGGTTTTAAAGGTTTCTAATTTAAACTCTTTAAAATCCTTATAAAATATTTGTTCAATGCTTTGACCCTCGAGAGAGGTTCCTGTTTTAAACATCTCCATGGCAAAGACTTCAATATCTAACCCCAAAATACTATTTAGACCTTCTATAGCCCTTTTGTCCATATCTGTAGTAGTAGGAGACTTAAAAAACAAGGTATCGGAAATAATACCTGACATTAATATTCCTGCTATCTTTTCATCGATATCTAATCCATACTCCTGAAACATCCAATAAATGATGGTACAGGTACTACCTACGGCACTATTTCTAAAGTTGATAGGCATGGAGGTAGAGATGTCCCCTAGCTTGTGGTGATCTACAATTTCTAGAATTTCAGATTCCTCTAAGCCATCGGCACTTTGACGATACTCATTATGATCCACCAGGATGGTTTGCTTCCTTTGGGGATTTAAAATATGCTTCTTATTAATAAATCCTAGAAAAACATTCTGATTGTCCACCACAGGATAATTCCTAAAGTGAGTATTAATAATCTCCTCCTTTATCTCCTCTAAATAATCATCTTCGTAGAATTTAATAATATTTTTTGTCCGCATAATAGTAGAAACGTAATTACACTGATTAATAATTTTAGAAACATAATAGGTGTCCATAGGAACAGATAAAAGGGTCACCTTGTTTTTTCTTGCCATGTCGATGTATTTATCAGGAATTACCTTTCCACCAGTAATGATAATTAGCTGAACTTTAGAATCAATGGCAGACTCTATGACATCATAGGTATCCCCTACAATGATAATATCCCTTCCCCCTAGAGAACCGGCGATGGTTTTATAATAATAGGCAACAACAGAGATATCACCATCAAAACCCTCTCCATCTCCCGTTAGCACCACCCCCTGCAAGTCCTGCAGAAGGTTTTTCAAAGAAGTTTGAAGATGATAAAAGTTCCCTTTAATGAGATCCATAGCAATATCCTTCATACTAACAATTCCCAGAAGCTTATTATCATCATCCACAACTGCAACGGTTTGCAAATCCTCCTTTTCCATTAATTTATAAACAGAAAGGATAGAGGTATCCGCTGATACTCCTTTATCAAAGCTGTATTTTAAATCCTGAACCTGAACCTTTACATTATCAAGAAATTTAGGAACTGGTAGGTGAAAAGTATCTAACACATAACTGGTTTCCTTATTTATATTACCTAAAACACAGGGAATAGTATCAAAGCCCAACTGGTTTTTCAAATTCGAAAAAGCAATGGCTGCAGCAACAGAATCCGTGTCAGGGTTTTTATGACCAAAAACAAAAATAGACATGAAACTCCTCCTAGGTCTCTTTGGAATTTAGTCTTCCAAGACTATAAAGGTATTATAGCAAAAATAGTTTAAAAAGATAATGGATTTATGATTAAAGGATTTTTAAATAATATAAAAACAATGTATAACTTAACACAAACATAACCTTCCATTAACCTTCCCTTAACCATCCAAGGGTCAGAAGGCACTATAATAGGTTATGTAAGGTGAGGCCAAAGGCCTAAAATAAAATTTTAAAATAGAGATTGAGAGGGGAGTACTTAAATGAAAAAACTAGCTTTATTCCTTGTATTAGTAATGTTAGCATCAGTAGCGTTGATAGGATGTGGATCAAGTCAACCAACAGAGACACAAGCCGACACAAATAATGGGAATGCAGACACAAACACAGGTAACGATATAGATTTTAGCAAGTTGGTACAAGTTAGAGGTTCTGACACAATGGTAAACTTAGGACAAAGATGGGCAGAGGAATTCATGGAGGAGTACCCAGAAGCACAATTAGCAGTAACAGGTGGAGGTTCTGGAACGGGTATCGCTGCTATGATCAATAGAACTATTGATATCGCCCAATCCTCAAGACAAATCAAGCAAAAAGAAATAGACGATGCGAAAGCTAACGGTGTTGAGGTAGTAGAGCATGTTACAGGTAGGGACGGTATAGCAGTAGCAGTTAACAAAGACAACCCAATTACTGAGTTAACGATGGAGGATATCAAAGCTATCTTTACAGGAGAGAAGACAAACTGGAAGGACTTTGGTGGAAATGATGCAGAGATTACATTATACTCTAGAGAATCCAACTCAGGAACCTATGCCTTCTTTAAAGAATTTGTGTTACACGATGAAGAGTACGCAACCCATTCCAACCTAATGCCTTCCACACAAGCTATTGTAGAAGGATTAAAGCAAGACGTAAATGGTATTGGCTATGTAGGATTAGCTTATCTAAGTGATGAAATTAAAGGTATTTCAGTTGCTAAAGATGA
Organism: Natronincola ferrireducens; assembly: GCF_900100845.1. NCBI lineage: Bacteria > Bacillati > Bacillota > Clostridia > Peptostreptococcales > Natronincolaceae > Natronincola > Natronincola ferrireducens. The sequence continues at coordinate 111,195 of NZ_FNFP01000004.1, forward strand.
AAATACTTCAGCTGTATACCCATCTCTTGAAACAGTTATGAGTGGAGACTATCCAGTAGCTAGACCATTGTTCCTATACACAGCAGGAGAACCAATAGGTGTAATCAAGCTTTACATGGACTTTATTATGGGTGACAAAGGACAGTTTATCGTTGAAGATATAGGATTTATACCAGTAAGATAATAACCTAAAAACTTCATAGGATAGGGATGGCTAGATTGTTAGTCATCCTTCTATCGTATGTTTTAAGAAAGTTACTACTATTATTTTCTATGGGGATAGAAAAAGATAGGACAATTTTAAAGTTTATATATTAATACCTTTTAAAAATAGAAGGGTGGTTTATATGAAGGAATCAGCTGTAAGAATGGAAGCAATCAAGCATAGAAAAAGCCTGAAAAAGGGCATTAAACATAGATTAGGTGAATTTGTTATTGAAAATATCATATTGTTGATGGGGGTTACATCAGTAGTTATCGTTGGATTAATTTTTCTTTTTCTTCTTAAAACAGGCATTATGCTCTTTCGAGATGTAACACCTAGGGAATTTTTTCTAGGAAGATACTGGTTTCCTGTATCGGTCAATCCCCAATATGGTATCCTGCCTATCGTAGCAGGATCTGTAATGGTAACCCTGGGAGCTATCCTTATTTCCGTCCCCATAGGTATCGGTAGTGCCATCTACATTGCTGAGGTGGCACCGCCGAAAATCAAGACGGCATTAAAGGTCATTATAGAATTTTTATCAGCTATACCTTCAGTGGTGTTAGGGTTTTTAGGAATTGTGGTTCTATCCAATTGGGTCAGAATTACTTTCGCTTTATCCTCAGGCTTTACAGTCCTAACGGGATCTATCCTAGTATCCCTTATGGCACTGCCTACCATTATTAGTATTTCTGACGATGCTATTTCAGCACTGCCTAAGGAGTACAAGGAGGCATCCTTAGCCCTTGGGGCTACACAGTGGGAAACCATCAAGCATGTGTTAGTTCCCGCCGCCTCATCGGGGATCATAGCAGCTGTTATGCTAGGGATTGGTAGGGCTATTGGTGAAACCATGACAGTTATGATGGTAACAGGTAATGCAGCCCAAATACCTAACTCATTTTTGATATCTGGAAGAACTATGACGGCAACCATTGCCGCAGAGATGGGAGACACCGTAAGAAATGGTACCCATTATCATGCCCTATTCGCTGTTGGACTTGTGTTATTAACTATGACAACCTGTATTAATCTGATAGCCGACTTTGTTCTCTCGAGAGCAAAAAGGGAGGGACTATAAATGAGTAAGCAAGCAAGGGAAAAGATTACCTTTTGTGTATTGACATTTACCATGCTTTTGGTGGTAATTCCTACACTATTGATTATAGGATTTATTGTTGTGAAAGGTTTAGAGGGCATTAACTGGGAGTTTATTACTGCCATGCCCCGTAAAGGGATGCGGGAGGGAGGAATTTTCCCGGCTATTGTAGGGACTATTTATCTTGTATTGGGAACTATTGCTTTTGCTTTACCTTTAGGAATAGGTTCAGCCATTTATTTAACAGAATATGCAACCCATGGAAGACTCTACAAGCTAATCCGTTTAGCGATACTGAATTTAGCAGGGGTTCCTTCAGTTGTTTATGGACTATTCGGATTAGGATTATTTGTACTGTTCTTAGGGTTTGGCTCCTCTATCTTGGCGGGAGCATTAACTTTAGCATGTTTGATTTTGCCAATTGTTATTACAGCATCGGAGGAGGCGCTAAAAAGTGTTCCTCAGAGCTATAGGGAAGCCTCCCTAGCCCTAGGAGCTACAAAGTGGCAAACCATTCAAAATGTTGTTTTACCCCATGCAATGTCAGGGATACTGACAGGAGGAATTTTAGGAATCGGAAGAGCAGCAGGAGAGACAGCACCTATACTTCTGACAGTAGCAGCCTTCTTCCTGCCTAGACTACCTAAATCAGTGTTTGACCAGGCCATGGCATTACCCTATCACTTATATATTATCTCCACCCAGGTACCAGATATGCCTGAGGAGATTAAATACGGGACTGCATTGGTTTTATTAGGAATAGTGGGGATATTTTTTATGATTGCCACCACCATACGAATAAAATTTAAGATGTCCAATAGGGCATAAATACTATAGATTATTTTTTTGAAATAATTATTAAAAATGAAACAAGATTAAAATCTTGTAATAGGACACCTACTAGATTAGGAGGAAAAGTGATGTCTAAAATATCTGTAAAGAACTTAAACCTATATTATGGTGATTTCCAAGCATTGAGAAATATAGATTTAAATATAGAAGAAAAAAAGGTAACTGCATTAATCGGCCCTTCAGGTTGTGGAAAATCCACATTTTTGAGAACCTTAAATAGAATGAATGATTTAATTGACAATGTAAAAACAGCGGGAAGCTTATGCCTAGAGGATCAAGACATTTATCGTGATGATGTAGATGTAGTTGCTCTTAGGAGAAGAATAGGGATGGTATTTCAAAAGCCCAATCCTTTTCCAAAATCTATCTATGAAAATGTAGCCTACGGACCAAAACGATATGGGATAAAGGACAAAAAACAGCTGGATGAAATTGTGGAGAGGAGCTTAAGGGAGGCGGCTCTATGGGATGAGGTAAAGGATAGATTAGATAAATCAGCCTTAGGTCTGTCCGGGGGTCAACAGCAAAGGCTTTGCATTGCTAGAGCCTTGGCAATGAAGCCAGAGGTACTACTGATGGATGAGCCTACATCAGCCCTAGATCCTATAGCAACGGCAAAAATAGAGGAGCTTATCATTGAACTAAAGAAAAATTATACGATTGTTATTGTAACCCACTCCATGCAACAGGCAGCAAGGATTTCAGACAACACAGCTTTTTTCCTAATGGGGGATTTAATTGAAGTAGATAAAACCCAAAAAATCTTTACTACACCAAGAGATAAACGCACAGAAGATTATATTACTGGACGATTTGGTTAAATAGGGGGGAAATCCATGAGAAATCAATTTATAAATGATCTAAGACAGTTAAATATTCAATTACTAAAAATGGGGGCGATGGTACAGGATATTATAGAAGTGTCTATACAGGCCCTAGCAAAACAAGATTTAGAGATGGCTAAAAAGGTTTATGAAATGGATGATGCTATTGATGAGTTGGAATTAACAATTGAACAGGAGTGTATGAAGCTTTTAGCCCTTCAGCAGCCTATGGCAAAGGACCTAAGGGTTGTTGGAACCATTATGAAGATTATTACTGATCTAGAAAGAATGGGGGATCATGCTGTTAATATAGCGAAAATCACCTTGACAATTGGTAATGAACCCCTCATTAAGCCCCTGATAGACATTCCTAAAATGGCAAGATTATCAGAGGATATGGTAAGAAAAAGCTTAGACGCCTTTATGAAGGAAGACATTTATCTAGCAGAAGAAGTAGCCCTTGATGATGAAGCAGTGGATGAGCTCTATGAGGCCATCTATAGTGAATTGATTACAATGATGATAGAAAATCCAGAAATCGTCAAACAGGCAACCCATCTTTTGTTTATAGGAAGATATTTAGAACGAATTGCTGATCATGCTACTAATATTGGGGAACGAATCATCTATATGGTGACTGGAGAACGGATAGAAATTAACTAATAAGGTCCTTAGGGGCCTTTTTCTTTTGAAACCTAGAGAGGCGGATATAGTATTGCCGTAGCTATACTTTTTCCAAAACAGTAACAATGGTTGTTAACTAAAAAACATTTTAAATTGTTAAGATTTATGTTATTATAGAATATGTATTTATATTTAGGAGGTGTTTTGATTTGACAAAACAACAGACAATCGCTATAGTGATTTTACCATTATTAGCTATCGCTATATTATTTGGAGGCAACATAATTTTTGGTGGTCCTGATAGTGAATTTTATGAAGGCACAGCCGAAGGCTATGGGGGAACTATCCGAGTAAGAGTTGAAATGGCAGAGGAAGAGATAGTGTCTATCCAAATATTGGAAATCAATGATACACCTGGATTAGGAGATACTGCTGCTGATAAGGTGATAGAAAGAATCATTGAAGCTCAATCAACTGATGTTGATGTTGCAACTGGAGCTACTATGTCTAGTTTAGGAACTATCAATGCTGTGAAGAATGCTTTAGGTATTGAAGATGAAAAAGCAGCAGAGGTTTTTGCTCCCTTTATTATTACAGTTGAAGATGGAGAATATGAAGGTGTAGCTAAAGGCTTTGATGGAGATATTAAAGTTAAAGCAGAAGTAGTTGATGGGAAAGTAACCAAAATTGATTTAGTGGAAATCAATGATACAGAAGGTTTAGGAGACACTGCAGCCCTAAAGACCCTAGATAAAATCATTGATACCCAATCTCTAGAAATAGATACAGTGACAGGTGCTACCGCATCTAGTAAGGGAGTTATTGATGCTGTAAGAGCTGCATTACAATTATAGATAAAAAACCTCGAGGACATACACCTCGAGGTTTTTTATACAACAAAGAAGGGAACCTCTAGGGTTCCCTTTAATAAACTTTACTTAGATGCTGCTGGCTTTTCTTCAACTTTATCAAGTTTTGTAATACTAAATCCAATATAACCGTAAAGTATCGCTATAAGTGGGTTTAGTATATTTAAGAAAGCATAGGGTGCATAGGCAAATGGATGGATTCCTAGAGTACCCCACATATAAGCACCGCAAGTATTCCAAGGAATCAATGGTGATGTGATGGTACCGGCATCTTCCAAAGTTCTAGAGAGGACCTTAGGATGAATACCTTTTTCTGCATAGATTTCTTTATACATCCTACCAGGAATAACGATAGACAGATATTGCTCTCCTGTTAATAGGTTAACTGCAATGCCTGTTAAAATAGTAGAAAGGATTAAAGAACCTGTGCTGTTGGCAAGCTTTAAGATAGACTCTCCAACTGCTTGTAGCATACCAGTTTTCTCTAGAACACCACCAAAGGATAAAGCAATTAAAATCAAGGAAACTGTCCACATCATACCATCTAAACCACCACGGCTTAATAAATCGTCAATAATCTCAACGCCAGATTCCATTTCAAATCCGTAGTGGGCTGCTTCAATGAAATCACCAAAGGATGCCCCTTGAAAAATCATGGCAAAGGCTCCACCTATCAATGTACCTGTAATTAATCCAGGTAGGGCAGGAACCTTCATAACAACAATAGCGATAACAAGAACTGGTGGAATCAATAATACAGGTGAAATCATAAAGTTATCCTTCATGGTATCTAACATTAAAGTAATGTTGGACATATCCAATTCTCTACCAGCATATCTGGAACCGATAATTCCGTAAAGGATAAGGGCGATAATTAAACTAGGAACTGTTGTATAGAACATATGCTTGATATGTTCAAACAAATTGGAACCAGCCATAGCTGGAGCTAGATTAGTTGTATCGGAAAGCGGGGACATTTTGTCTCCAAAGTAAGCACCTGAAATAATTGCACCGGCAGTGATATGAGCTGGAATTTCTAAACCAGCACCAACACCCAGTAATGCGATACCAACTGTCCCGGCGGTTGTCCAAGAGCTACCAGTAGATATAGAAACAATAGAACAAATAATAGCCGTAGCTACAAGAAAGATTCCAGGAGATAATATTTGTAGTCCATAATAAATCATTGTAGGCACAGTACCACTTAAGATCCAAGCACCAATGATGGTACCGATAACCATGAGAATTAAGCTGGCCTGCATACCCATTTTAATGGTATCAAGAATACCCTCCTCTAATTCACCCCATGTATAACCCAATTGATAAACCGCCACAAGGGATGCTACAATGATAGCGAAAATAATGGGTATGTGAGGATCTTGTTCAAACACAACAATAGATATCGATAATACCACAATTAAAAATAAAATAGGAATTAGTGCGTGTCCAAGAGTAGCTCGTTTTTTTTCTTTCATACTCATACTGTTCCCTCCTTTTTAAATTTTAAAAATTTTCTACACAATGTAAAAATTTGCAGCTTATCCTATCACCTCTTTCATCACAGCTAAACTTTTTGTCCATAAACAGCATAGTTTTGTACTATCATATCACAAAACTCTGAAAATTCAAACATAAGTTTATTTTTTAACAAACATTGATGTAGAGCCTATACCCCATATAATATAGACCAATGTTTCTATAAAAAAGAAAACACCTAGGTTTTCCATAGCATATAACTGTAGATGAAATAGAGGTCTTATTGATAAAAAATATACAAACCCATACTAAAAAAATCCAATAAAAGCTGACTGAAAAACCTTTGTATTTCAACAAATAAAATAAATAAGCATAAAAATATTATACAATAATTCGAATAAAAACTCAAAGATTTTATTTTTGTAAATATTGACTTTTAAGGAAAGGTCACATATAATAGAAGTATACCCCACCGAGAGGGGGGGGATATTCGATGGGAGGTATTACCATGAAAATTTCATTGTCAGAAATTGCTAAAGAAGAAATCATAAAGCAAAATAACAACAATAAAGCTGTTCGAATTTATATAAGTGGTATTGGTTGAGGAGGCCCTAGATTTAGCTTGTCTCTGGATGAGGCAAAGAATACTGATGTTGTAAAGGAAGTAGAAGGCATAAAATTTGCTGTGGATAAAAGCTTAGATGAACAATACAAAGAAGTAATAGTAGATTATGCAAAAGGTTGGTTTAGCAAACAATTTATCGTTTCCTTAAAATATGGTGGCAGCTGCCATTAAAGAAAATTAGCAAAATAATTGACCCCCTTCTGATGTTGAAGGGGGTCAATTTTATATGATTTATTTGTATTTTCACAAAGTCATTGACAGTAAATTAAAGATGTACTCTATATAAGTAATCAACAGAAAAGTTATAAATTAAACTTTGGTGTATTTACTTTTCAATCATAGATACTGGAAAGGCTGTACCATCCTCTAGTATTTTTAAAATTTTTAATTCGCGGCTTTTAGAATAAAAGATTTCTATAAAGCAATCACTACAAAAATACCTGGATTTACTGAGTTTACCTGTATGTTCATTTCCACAAATAGGACACTTCATGCCATCACCTCAAAACATTCAAAAAATTTATCTATATAGTGAAAAATATAAACTATAGGAAAAGAGTAAAGTCTTTTCCTTGAAGGATTTATTATTACACTTTGTTGAAATACACTACCAAAATTATAATTTGTTCACAAATTATACAACCCCTAATCCCTATGGGTTATAAAAAATAACGATTACAAATATTTCTAATTATCATTATAGAGGATTGAAAATGATTTGACAAGGAAATAATTCTAAAATCAAAATGTTTTATATTGAAACTATGCCCTTATTAATTATATAATATACAACATAGAAGAAAGGCAGGGTGATGGAATTGACAGAAAATGAAATCCCGGAAATGCTACAAAGTTTTTATCTTTCCTTTGGTAGATGGATGAGATATCAATACAAAAGTCTAAAAGGCAAAGATGTTCTTACCTTACCGCAATTTCAAGTGCTATTTATTATTGGCAACTTAGAAATTTGTAACATGTCAAGCCTCAGTGAAGTTATGGAGGTCAGTAAGGGAACTATGACCTGTATGTTGAATAAGCTAGTGGAGGAGGATTATGTAGAGAGAAAAAGTTGCGTTAAGGATAGAAGAAATGTTTATGTCAGCTTAACAGAAAAGGGAAATAAAAAAGTAAAGGAAATAAGAACAAGATTATTAGAAACCATAACTATTGAATTAGAAGGCTTAGAGGAAGACGCTAGACAGCAGGTTCATCAAGGCCTAGAGATCTTAAGTAATATATTTAAAGGAAAAAAATAAGGCTCCTTATCCCCAAAGTAAGAGTCACTATTATGCGATAGAAGTTGGAATTATGCACACGGAATCAAATTTTTTCATATTATATACTACAATCAAAGATTTGAGAGGAGATTACTTCTATTAGCAGGACTCAAAAGAATAAGGGGGGTAAAGGAGTTGAAAAAAGCTATTGAAACAATATATATAAATATATACAATCCCATTGGGGATAAGATAACAACAAAACCACTGGAGGAACTAGTAAAAGAGTTGGTGGCATGGAGTATGCCGCTGACTTTTCATATAGAGGCCTTAAAGTGTCAAAGTATTATTATGAGGACGAAAATAGCTAAAATGTTAAAGGAACCCCACATATCTCTGGAGGCATTTGAGGGTATTATCCCGTTGGAAGATTATAGGGAAGTGTGGGGCAGGAATTTTCAAAAAAATATAAGCACTTTAAATAATACAGTAGATGATACAGAAGGCATCATTATTATTTTTAATAACAAACCTATCGATGCTAGATTTCACACGGTTTGTGGTGGTGCCACTGAGAATAGTGAAAATGTGGATGGTAACATTGTTCAATATTTACGCAAGGTACTATGTAGCTATTGTCAAAACACCCCTTATAATCTTAGCTATAAGGATATGACCATTGAAGATATAGAAGAGAAGCTAGGGGTTCAATTTATAAAGGAAAGTCCATCTAAAACCTTGGAAATTGAAAATATGTTTTATGATATTGTTCGGGATGAAGAGGGAAGAGTTATCAGGCTGAAGGTTGGGGGAAGGGAATTTACCGGAAAGAAATTAATGGAACTTTTACAATTAAACTCCACAAGATTTAGTTGGAAACCAGAGAAAATAAGGTTTTTTACTACAGGAAAAGGTGATGGTGTGGGTTTATGTCAATATGGCGCCAATGAAATGGCCAAGACAGGCAAAAAATTTCATGAAATATTAGAATATTACTATACGGGGATAAGCTTTAAAAATATGGAGGCAAGTGACATAAAAAAGCCCTTAAAGGGAAAGACTATAGTAATTGATGCAGCCCATGGTGGTGAAAAAGGAGAAGACCATGTAGGCTCCAAAGGATTAAGGGAAAAGGATGTAAATTTAGCCGTCTGCTTTAGCTTGGAGGAGCATCTACAACAATTGGGTGCTGATGTATACATGACGAGAAGAGAAGATGAATATATTCCCCTCACACAAAGGGCTTCCTTTGCTAATGAAATTTCACCTGATTTTTTTATTACTATCCATCAAAACTATTTTAAGCATCCATCTATTTCAGGGACAGAGATCTATTATTATAGAGGAGATGAAGATGCTAAAAAGCTAGGGAAAATCATTATAGAGGAAATAACCCGTCAATTGCATACCACCAATAGAGGCGTGAAAACAGCAGAATTCTTTTTGCTGCGGGATGTAAAAGTCAGTTCTATCCATATAGAATTAGCCCATATATCCAATCCCCAGGAAGAAGCTCTTTTAATGGAGCAGGAATTTAGAGAAAAGGCTGCCCTAGCCATAGCCAAAGGGATTGTAGAGTATTATAGATATTCTCTTTAAATATTTTTGTGATTTTATGGATTCATGAGATTTTAGTTGATTTTATAAAGAAAAATTTATTTTTTCCGCAATTTATTATAGAAAAGATTTGTTGACAAGTCTCTTGTAAACATTGTATAATATTTTGTTAAACCAATTGACAAAGTTTTAATATTGTGTTATCATATATATTATTATACATGTTGTTAGAGATGTGAAAGAAGGTGATGGTTTGGCAGATAGAAATACCTTAAATGAAATTAGAAGAAATATCGAAGGATATGTAGGAGAGAAGGTCACATTAAAGGCAAATAAAGGTAGAAAGAGAACCATGGTTCGGGAAGGTGTTTTAGAAAACACTTATCCAAGTATTTTTGTAGTGAGAATCAATGGGGATTATAATTCCGTAAGACGAGTATCCTACAGCTATTCCGATATTCTAACCGAGTCAGTAGAAGTCACCGTCAGTAAAGACAATCATGAGATAAAAGTAAGTTAGTGTAAACCACCTAAGACCAGGTGGTTTTTTTTTATTTTTGATGAAAAAATGGGAAGTAACTATTTTTCAACAAATGGGGAATGAATAGATGATTTCCTTAAGAATATATAGCATAATAAAATTCATATTTATACAATTAATCAAAGATCTATAACAAACATTGAAAAGCATTGATTTGATCTAGGAATAGAATAAATATGTATTATTTTTAAAAAACATTCAAGAAAATTCAGTATTTTTTTAATGCACATCCTATTTAACATAAACATTAATATTGTATATTTCAGGAGATACAGCATATTATGTAGGAAAGGGATTATATAGACTTCTTAACGTGTTTTAAAAATCAACAAGCTTAAAGGAATCCATGAAATAGATTCCCTATAACTCACCTAAAATTAGAAGAAGTATTAAATAAATACTTGAATATTTATAAAAAAATATGTATAATTAGTTAAAAATAAATCAACGGTATTGTTTAATAGCACCTTAATTAAAGGAAAAACAAAAAGGGGGGGATGTAAATGCCAGAAAGATTTTTAAATGTATCTTCTGAAATAGGTAAATTAAAAATAGTTCTTTTACATAGACCTGGAAGAGAGCTGGAAAGATTGACTCCTCAGTACTTACAAGAGCTGTTATTTGATGATATACCTTGGTTAAAGAAAATGAAGGAGGAGCATGATGGTTTTGCAAAGATGATGGAGGATAGGGGCTGTCAAACTTATTATTACGAAACACTATTGGATGAAATTCTAAAGGATAGGACTATCAGATTTAATTTTATTACGGATATTGTAACGAACTGCAATATAAAGAATGTTGATCTAGAAAGGCTGCTAATAGAATTTCTTCAAGGCAAGACCGTTGAAGAAATTGTGGAAATTGCCATAGCAGGCCTTCATAAAAGGGATTTCCCTGATATAGAAAGGGAACTTCATTTAGTAGATTATATACGGAGAGAATACCCCTTTTATATTAATCCTCTTCCCAATCTTTATTTTACTAGAGATATTGGTGCTGTAATTGGTGAAGGACTATCTATTAATAAAATGAAGACGGCGGCTAGAGATCGAGAAACCATGTTTTTAAAGTATATTTATCAGTATCATCCAACCTTTAAAAGAGAGGTAACCCCCCTATGGTACGATTATAAGGAAACCCACAGTTTAGAAGGAGGAGACATACTGGTATTGAGTCCTAAGGTGGTGGCTATAGGCTGTAGTGAAAGAACCTCTGCTGCTGCTATAGAAACCATCTCTCAAAGACTATTTAAGGAAAGCAATATAGAAAAGGTAATTGCTGTAGAAATACCCTGTACTAGAGCCTATATGCATTTAGATACGGTATTTACAATGGTGGATCAGGATAAATTTACAATTTATCCTGGGATAGAGGATACGGTAAAGGCCTATGAACTAACAGCAGGGAAAATGACACCTAAAGTAAAACCAATGGATAGCTTAAAGGATGCTCTAAAGAATGCTTTAAATCTACCCGCCATAAAATTTATTCAAAGTGGTGGTGGTGATGAAATTACAGCTGCCCGGGAACAATGGAATGACAGTACCAATACACTAGCTATTGCTCCGGGGGTTGTTGTTACCTACAACAGAAATGAATCCTCGAATGAAACCTTAAGACAACATGGGATAGAAGTTATAGAAATAGAAGGGTCTGAGTTAGTAAGGGGGAGGGGAGGTCCACGATGTATGTCTATGCCACTGGTAAGAGAGGACTTATAAATAAAAAAATAAAATGATATTTAATTCATAGGGGGTTTTTACGGCCTATGAATTATAGCCGAATTTACTTCGAGGATGTAGTGCTTGATCTCCCCCTTAAGTGGGGTGAGTCTTAGCAATACATCGAAGGATAAAAATTATATTTTAAGGAGGAATTCTTCATGCCGGTTAATTTAAAAGGGAGAAGCTTACTTACATTAAAGGATTTCACCCCCCAGGAAATCCAATATTTACTGGACTTATCTAGAGATTTAAAGGTTAAAAAGAGAAATGGTGGAAAGGAAAAATTATTAGAAGGAAAAAATATTGTTTTGCTATTTGATAAAACATCTACTAGAACTAGATGTGCTTTTGAAGTGGCGGCTCTAGATGAAGGTGCCCATGTTACCTTTTTAGGAACCAATGATTCTCAAATCGGAAAAAAGGAATCTTTAGAGGACACAGCAAAGGTTTTAGGAAGATTTTATGATGGGATGGAATATAGAGGTTTTAAACAAGAGGTTGTTGAATTGTTGGCAAAGCATGCAGGGGTTCCAGTATGGAATGGCTTAACAGACCTATACCATCCAACCCAAATTTTAGCCGACCTGTTAACTATTACAGAGCACCTAATGAAGCCTTTAAACAAGGTGAAGTTAAGTTATGTGGGAGATGCTAGAAATAACATGGGTAATTCTTTAATGATCGGAGCAGCTAAAATGGGGATGGATTTCAGAGCTGTAGCACCAAAGGAGTTATTCCCATCTGAAGAATTGGTTGCTGAAATGAGGGATGTTGCTAAGGCAACAGGAGGTAAAATCACTCTAACAGAAGACATTGCCGAAGGAGTTAAAGATGTAGATGTAATCTACACAGATGTATGGGTATCTATGGGGGAAGAAGCTGAGTTTGAGGCTAGAATCAAACAGCTATTGCCTTATCAAGTGAATATGAATATGTTGAAGATGACAGGAAATCCAGATGTGATTTTTATGCACTGTTTACCTGCCTTCCATGACATTGAAACAAAGGTTGGAAGAGAAATCCATGAAAAGTTTGGGTTGAAGGAAATGGAAGTTACGGATGAAGTCTTTAAAAGTAAGCATTCTGTAGTATTTGATGAAGCAGAAAACAGAATGCATACTATAAAAGCGGTTATGGTAGCAACTTTATAAAAAGGAGGACACAGCATGATGCAGAAGAAGAGTAGAATCGTATTGGCCCTAGGAGGCAATGCTCTACAAGCTGATCCCAAGGATACTAGAGCAGAATCTCAGTTGGTTACTGCAAAGGAAACAGCAGTGGCTATTGTGGATTTAATTGAAGAAGGTCATGAGGTAATTATTGCCCATGGTAATGGGCCTCAGGTAGGGCAGATAATTGCCACCTATGAAGCAGCTGCTCAAACTAATCCTGGTATACCAGTCATGCCTTTCCCAGAATGTGGTGCCATGAGTCAAGGCTACATAGGTTATCACTTACAACAAGGAATTAGAGAAGAAATGAAAAATAGAGGATTAGATAAAAATGTTGCCACCATTGTTACCCAAGTAGTGGTGGATAAAAATGATCCAGGTTTTGAAAATCCGACAAAGCCGGTAGGCTCCTTCTTTAATGAGGAAGAAGCTAAAATCCTTATGGATAAAAAGGGCTATACTATCAAGGAAGATTCCGGAAGGGGTTGGAGAAGGGTGGTGGCCTCACCGGAGCCGTTAGATGTGGTAGAAGCTCCCATTATAAAAACCTTGGTAGAGGCGGGACATATTGTCATCACAGTGGGTGGTGGCGGTATACCAGTAATTAAGGAGGATATGGGGGCACTAAAGGGGGTTCCGGCTGTAATTGACAAAGATTTTGCATCAGAGAAGATAGCAGAAATATTGGAGGCAGATTATTTGATTATTTTAACCGCGGTTGAAAAAGTATCTATTTATTTCAATACACCTGAGCAAAAAGAATTGGATACTATGACGATAGGGGAAGCGAAGCAGTATATAGAAGAAGGACATTTTGCTCCTGGTTCTATGCTGCCTAAAGTAAAGGCTGCTATAAAATTCGTTGAATCAAAGGCTGGAAGAAAAGCATTAATTACCTCTTTAGAAAAGGCTAAGGAAGGAATTCAAGGAAAAACAGGAACTATATTACAATAATTATTTAGGGCAGAAGTACCCACCTGGGGTCCCCTTATTTCACTATAGAATTATATAAAAATCAATAATAATACTTAACTATAGACTATTTAAAAATTGTTATTTTCTTAAAGTTTTTGATATACTAGTTATGATTAACATATTAGGTATATTTTTACAAAAAAGAAAGGACGTGTTTAGATGGGTTTCAAAAAGACCATTGCTGGTCTAGTTGTAGGGGGATTACTGGTTTCCAATGGAGCTTTTGTCTTTGGAGCTACAAGTACAGTGCATATATCAAGGGTAGTGGATGAAGCTGTAGGTTATGACATGGGGAAGGAAGATGCTGCCCAACCCAATGCCAATATGAAAGAAGAAGAGGCGTTAAAGATAGGGAAGGACTATCTTCAAAAGTATTTTAACCTAGAGATTGATGAAAAGGGACAAAACTTTGAAAGCAATATCCAATTTCGAGAGGATTGGAATAGAAAAGGGAACTTTGTATGGGAATTGGGCTTTCATAGACATGGAAGAAATGAGTATTTAAGTGTAAATGTCACCATCAGGGACGAAGATGGTAAGCTAATGGGGCTAAGAAAACATCAAGATCATCGAAGCGAAGAAAATCAAATCGCTAAATATACCCGTGAGGAAGCTGAAAAGATAGCCCATGAATTTTTATTAAAAAGTAATAAAGATATTTTAGACCAGCTTATTTTAGATCCAAAATTTCACACCCCTCACTATTATGGACATATGGGGAACGGACTAAATCCTAGTGAATACGCTATTTCCTATATGAGACAACAAGATGGTATCCCAGTGCTACATAATGGAGTACAAATAGGTGTCAATAGTGGTAGTGGAGAAGTTACCTCCTATAGTTTAAATTGGAGTGAAGAAAAGTTCCCAGAGAAGAAGACAGTTATTAGTGAAGAAGAGGCTAAGGAAGCTTTCAAGGACAACATAAAGCTGGAATTAAGCTACATTCCTGTTAGAGATACAAGCCAGGGCTATAGTGATGGTGTAAAGGAAGTGAAGTTAGCCTATTCACCAAGATTTGATAGTGGTGCTTGGGTAGACGCAACTACAGGTGAAATGGTGAATTACCGAGGAGAGGTTTCTGAGGAACCGAAGAAAATTGATGTTACACCTGAGGAGAAAAAGGCCTTCCAAAGACTAAAAGCTACTAGAAAGACCCGTAGTCAAGAGATGAACAAAGAGGAAGCCATAGCACTGGCAAGACAAATATTAAGTAAGGTTTATGATGGAGAAGCCTTTAAGATTGAGCACGCCAACTATCACTCCAGTACCATTTATGGAGACGGTACCAGAAGAAAAGCATGGGATATTAACTTTCGTTTTGAGGATGAACCCTATGCCAATGGACAGTTAAGCATTGATGCTATGACGGAGGAAGTAATTCAATTAAATCATCATAACTGGCGAATGAGAGAAATGATGATAATGTCAGGAGATCCTGTCACTCCAGCTTTAACATGGGAGGAGGGCTATCATAAAGCAATTGAGGTTATAAAGGAGTTATACCCAGAAAAGCTGAAAAGCCTTGAACTAGAGGAAACTTACAGGGAAAATATCCATTATTACAATGATAGACAAATTGTCAATCCAGAGTACTATTTCTATTTTGCTAGAAAGGAAAACAATATTCCCTATAGGGATAATCAGGTACAGGTGTCCATCGATGCCTCCACCGGCAGGGTTGAAAGAATTTATTCAAGGTGGCATGATATAGCCCTACCTGAAACCACAAACCTATTGGAACAGGAAAAAGCCTTAGATTTATTAATGGAGGAGTCAGAAGTAAGCCTTTCCTATGTGGTTTTAGGACAGCCAAGAGAAAATGAAGGAAATCAAGTTAAATTGGTTTACGGTAATCAACTTACAAATTACCCCGTTTATAGTTATATAGATGCCCACACTGGAAGCTTTTTAGACTGGAATGGCCAACAGGTTAAACTGGAGGCTGGTCAAAATGGGGGTATCCAAGAGAAGCTTAAAGGCCATTTGGCAGAAAGAGAATTAAAAATTATGGCGGTCAATGGGATCTTGGATTTAGAAAAATTCGATTTAACCGATGAAATCATCAAAAATGAAATTATCAAGATGATGACATCGGCGGTAGGCAATTGGCATTATAGCATTGACGAAGTGGGAGAACTGAAATTCACTGATGTTTCTCCGAAGGATGATTATATAGAATATATCCGTGGGGCGGTAATCCATAGATTTCTTGAAAATAAAGCCGTAGCCCTTGGGGGTTATAACACTGTATCGAGGGAAGACTTTGCAGAAATGCTGATTAAGATGACACCATTAGAAAAAGCAGCTTTGGCTCAGGAAATCTATACTGTACCAGTAGATGACTTCGATAAAATCAGCCCAGATAAACAAGGTGCAGTAGCCTTGATGTATGGGTTAGATATATTAAAGGGAGAGGGAGACAGCTATCAGCCTAAAGGAAAGGTTACATTAGAGGATGCAGCGGTAGCTATCTATCGAACCTTCAAGCTATTTGGAAGAATCAATAGATGATAATATAAATCAATTCTAGAAGTGAAAAATCTAATTTTTCACTTCTTTTTTTTATGTCCTAAACATATATATAGTAGAGAAAAATTTAATGGACATATGGGGAAATTGACAAACTTTCTAACATATTTTAGGGAAAGGCAAATAAGATATAATAAGAGTTTTAATAAAAAATTTATGATAAATGAGAGGTGAGGAAAAAATGGCAGTTGAGCTAATGAAGGATTTATTAAAGGTAGACCAAGTCATAGGAGAAAATACTGTTCAAGCCATTATAGAAGGGGATATATTAGCCCCCGATACAAAGCCAGATATTACACGGGTAGTTGCAGTGGATGGCAATATACAATTGGCTAAACAAGAAACACAGGATAATAAAATTGTTGTAGAGGGTAGTCTACAGTTTAAAGTATTGTATGCATCTGAAAAGGGGGAGGAGCCTCTATATAGTATAGATAGTAGTACGGATTTCAACCAGGCTATAGAGATCAAGAACTTGGCTCCCCACATGAAGAACCAAGTAACAGCTGAAATTGAGCATATAGACTTCAGTTTAAATAATGAACGGAAAATAGGTGTAAAGGCTGTTATCAATCTGGAGGGAAAAGGCATTCAAGAAAGTCAAATAGAAATCACTAAGGATTTAGAAGGTCTTGAGGATATGGAGGTATTAAAGGAAACCCTACAATATACAGATATTATAGGAAGTAATGCCTCTGACACCCTTGTGAAGGATGCCTTTGAGTTGGAAAAGGACTTACCAGAAATCAAGGAAGTATTAAAATGGTATGCTATCCCTGTGGAAAAGGAAACTAAAATTACCGATGGTAAGGTTATCGTAGGTGGCAATGTAATACTAGAAGTTCTTTACATAGGTGAAGATCTAGATGCACCTTTAAATGCAATTAAAAAAGAAATGGCCTTCACCCACTTTATAGAAATTCCAGAAGCCTATAGTGATATGGAATACAAGTTAAACCTTAAGGTGGAGGATGTATATACTGATATTAAGGAAAATGCAGAAGGAGAAAAGAAAATTTTAGAAGTAGAAGGTATACTACGTGTAGAAGCTGTTGTTATGGAAACCCAAAAAAGGGAAGTTGTAGTAGACGCCTATTCTCCAACAAAAAAACTAGAAATAGAAAAAACTAAGCTAGAGGTAAAGGAAAATTTGGGAATTCATCGTTCTCAAGTCTTGGTGAGGGAAACGCTGGATCTCCCCACCAACAATCCACCGATGGCAGAGGTCTTTTCTGTCCACGCAAAACCTATTCTGACTGACTACAATCTATTGGAGGATAAGGTGATGTTGGAGGGAGTATTGGAGACCACAGTTATTTATACTACTGAAGAAGAACTGCAACCTATTTACAGCTATATGCAAGAGGTTCCCTTTAGACATTATATGGAAATTGAAGGATTGAAGGATGGAATGGATGCAGAGGTAAATTTGGTGGTGCAGGACTTAGATTATAGTAGAATCAATGAAGAACAAGTGGAAATAAGAATGAATATAGGAACGGGTTGTGAGGCCTATTGTACAAAATCCATAGATGTTGTTTCTCATGTAGAGGAATTAGAAGAAGTAATTGATATTACTAAGCAACCAAGCTTGACCATTTATTTCTTCCAAGAGGGAGACTCCCTTTGGAAAATAGCTAAAAAGTATCATACCACTGTTCAGCATATTATGGAGACCAATGAAATTGAAAGTATCCAAGATGTAAAGTCAGGAGATCAAATTATTATAGAAAAGGTGTATAACTTCAAATTTTAAGTAAATAACCCAAATCTTTAGTTTCATTTAAATTATCTATGAAACATAAAAGCTTTGACCGCAGTTTCAGACACTGGGGTCCTTCTTTTTTTATTTTCAAATATTTTATTGAAAATTTGCAGAAACTTCATCAATTGATATATAATATATACTAGTTAGTAGAGAATTGAAGGAGCTAATGATCAATGGATAAAATAAAATTAAAATCTAGGGCAAAAATCAATCTATCTCTTGATGTGTTGGGTAAAAGGCCCGATGGCTATCATGAGGTAGAGATGATTATGCAGCAAATTGACCTTTATGACAATATAATCCTAGTGGAGAGAAGGGATAAGAAAACCGTCGACATTATAACCGACTGTGAACATATCCCTAAAAACAACAGCAACATTGCTTACCGGGCAGCAGAAATCATAAAAAAACATTTTAATATTGCTACAGGACTAGATATTTACATTCAAAAGAATATTCCTGTAGCGGCAGGGTTAGCAGGGGGAAGTTCTAATGCAGCTGCTGTTTTAAAAGGTCTTAATTACTTATGGCAATTAAAGCTTTCCCAGAAAGACTTGATGGATATTGGTATCACCATAGGTGCTGATGTACCTTTTTGTATTATGGGAGGCACCGCCTTGGCTCAGGGTATTGGAGAAAAGCTAACTCCTGTTAAAGGTTTAAATAATGTATGGATAGTTATTGCAAAACCGTCTATTTCTGTTTCCACTGCAGAAGTATATAGTAAGCTGGATTTGTCAAAAATAAACAATAGACCTGATACAGTCAAACTATTGAAGGCTGTAGCAGACAATGATTTGTATACATTATCCAAAAACATGATAAATGTGTTGGAAACGGTGACAGAAAAAAAACATCCAATAATTAAAGAATTAAAGGGAAAATTAATAGAATACAATGCACTAGGCAGCATGATGTCAGGAAGCGGACCGACGGTTTTTGCTGTTTTTAAGAAATATGAAAGGGCCAAATCTGCTTATGAAAATCTTAAGATTATCAATAGGCAAACCTATTTGGTACAAAGCTATAGTAAGGGGAATGGTTATGAATAATCTAGAAAAGCTAAAAATTGAAAACTACAAGCCTTTGAGAGAGATTGTATTTCAATATTTAAGGGAGGCTATTTTAGAGGGGAAGCTAGAGCCAGGCAAAAGGTTGATGGAGATACAGTTGGCAGAAGAGCTAGGGGTTAGCAGAACCCCAGTAAGGGAAGCCATCAGAAAGCTGGAGCTAGAAGGGTTGGTAATCATGGTGGCCAGAAAGGGAGCCTATGTTGCCGATGTTTCTGTAAGGGATATGATAGAGGTTCTAGAGATTCGAGGAGCATTAGAAGGATTGGCGGCCTCCCTAGCAGCAGAACGAATGGGGGAGGAAGAAGTAGAACGTTTAAAGGAAATTGCCAAAGAATTTAGACAATGTCATATAGAAGAAGATGTAGAAGGTATGATTCAAAAAGATGTGGAATTCCATGATGCAATTTTTTACTCTACAAAAAATCACAAACTCTATCAAATCTCCCAAAGTTTAAGGGAGCAGATTTATCGTTTTCGTGTTAGATATATTTCTGAATACAACAAGTCTGAAGAACTAGTTATGGAGCATGAAAAAATTTATAAGGCCATCTCTGAAAGGGATGTTAAAAAGGCTTATACCTATGGGATGGAGCATATTGAAAACTTGGCGAAGCATATGCTAAAGCAGGTAGCACCTCCAGATAGAAGAAAATAATACCAGCAAGCAAATCCTAGGGAGGTATCTACATGAAGGCTATTATATTAGCAGGAGAAGGAAAAAAAGACAGGGGAAACTTTCACCAAGAAAAGGCCCTTGCCCCTATAAAGGGAATCCCTATGATTCAATATATTATTAAAGCCTTAAGGACCAGTGATTTTATTGATACTATTTTGGTTATTGGTAATATAGACACCCTTCAAGAGAGGATTGATAAGGATGTAGATATTTTAGTCCAGCAGGAGGCGTCTATGATGGACAATCTTCTAAAGGCCCTTGGATATTTTAAGGGAGAGGAAGAAATCCTCATTGTCACCTGTGATATACCTCTAATCAATAGGGATGTGGTGGATAACTTTATTCATACAGCTTTAGCTTTAAAGGTAGATATCGCCTATCCCATTGTAGAAAAAAGCCTTTGTCAGAAATTTTATCCCCAGGTAAAAAGAACCTATGTCCATCTAAAGGATGGTAGTTTTACAGGGGGCAACATGATTCTGTTGGCACCAACAGTTCTTAATAAAATTCAGCAAACTGCTAGGCTAATGATAGAAAACAGAAAAAAGCCAATTAGCATGTGTCGAGTGCTGGGCTTTCCATTTATTATAGCGTTATTGATGAGGAGACTTACTATACTAGGACTAGAAGGCTACATACAAAAAAAATTCCATATAAGGGCCAAGACCATTATTAGCCAAGACCCGGAAATAGCCAACGACATTGATAAGCTGGAAGACATCTTAATATTAGAAAAATATTTGTAGGAGCAGAGAATTTATTCTCTGCTCTATTAATTTGCATAGAACTTTCCAAAACTGCAAACATTATAAAAAGAAGTGACAAAATGGAAAAGGGTGAAGAAAGTTGCAACAATTTTTAATAAGATTAAAGGATATTTATGACGGCTATATGCTGGTACTAATGGTGTTTATAGGGTTGTTTTTATTATTGAGGGATGTTCCACTTTTGAGAAAAAAGAAGCTTAAAAGGGATGTAAAAATTGCAAAAGCTCTAGGTTATGTTTACGTTGTTGGAGGTATTACTCTATTTATAGCCTTAAGGATTTATAGACCATAGGAGGTGGGGCATTAAGATGGGATTTTGGAAGAAGCTATTTGGTCAAAAACAAAAAAAACAAAAACTAGGGAATATAAAAACCAACAAAAGTCTTGAAAAAAACCTGAAGCTTTTTAAAGAGAAGTTTTTAAAGGACTGTGACGATGTGATCTATAGGGAATTTACTATAGGAAAGGAGGATACCTATAAAGCGGCTGTTGTGTGGGTTGATGGTATGGTGGATAAGCAATTAATCAACAATTATATCATCGAGAGCTTAATGATCGACTCTCGATTGGCACCACCAGAGCCTAAAACCTTCAAAAACAGCATCGTAAATCTAATTAAAAATAAAACCTTAGCCGTCTCGGAAATTAGCGAAGTGGATACCATTGAAGATGCCTTAGTAAATATATTGAGTGGAGAAACTGCTTTTCTATTGGATGATTACGAAAAAATTATTATTATCCCCTCTAGGGGCTGGGAAGGCAGGGGAATTTCTGAGCCACAGACAGAAGCTGTTATACGGGGACCGAGGGATGGCTTTACAGAAACCATGAGATTTAACACCTCTTTAATCCGGCGAAGGATACGAGATCATCGGATGAAGATAAAAAACTATCGAGTGGGTACAAGATCCCAGACGGATATAGCTGTCATGTATATGGAGGATATTGTAAACAAAGAAGTTTTAAAGGAACTAGATAAAAGACTGAACAATGTGGATATAGATGCTATATTAGACAGTGGTCAACTGGAAGAATTAATTGAGGATAAATGGATATCTATTTTTCCTCAAATTCAAAATACTGAGCGTCCAGATACGGCGGCATCGGCAATTTTTCATGGCAGGATTGTTCTAGTGGTAGATAATACCCCTTTTGCCCTCATTATACCTACCACCTTCAATGCTTTAATCCAGTCGGCGGAGGACTATTATGAGCGGTGGGATATCGCTACAGTAATTAGAATATTAAGGTATTTTTGTGTGTTCCTAGCCCTTTTTGCCCCTGCCCTCTATGTAGGTGTCACTTCCTTTCATCCCCAGATGATTCCTACAGACCTAGCCCTTGCCGTAGCCGCAACTAGATTAGCAGTTCCCTTTCCAGCCATTGTGGAGGCTTTAATTATGGAGGTCACCATTGAAATTCTAAGGGAAGCTGGAATTAGATTACCTGGAGCCATTGGATCTACCATTGGAATTGTTGGTGGTTTGGTTATTGGACAGGCAGCAGTGGAGGCTGGGATTGTTGGACCTTTGATGGTTATCACAGTGGCCATTACAGCAATAGCATCCTTTGCCATCCCCAGCTATAATTTATCTATTGCCTTTAGATTGCTTCGGTTCGGTATTTTATTTGCAGCGGCGGCCTTTGGTCTTTACGGTATTATGCTGGCAGCTCTATTGATCCTTATACACCTGTGTAGTTTAAAAAGCTTTGGTATGCCTTATCTATCTCCCTTTATTAGCTTTATTGGAGATTCCTCTGATTTAAAGGATACTGTCGTAAGGGTGCCCCATATTGCCATGAACAAGCGGGATGTAAATTCCCCTAAAGATGAAAAGATCCGGTTGGATGATCATCAGGAGGAGGATTTTAATAGGGAGGACAATATAGAAGAGAAGAAATAAACTTGGAAGTTAGGAGGGGAATGGAAGTAATGAGAAAGAAAATGATACTATTGATGGTTCTAGCTATAGCTATAGTATTAACGGGTTGTTGGGATGCTATTGAAATTGATAAAAGGGGATATGTAATGGTATTGGGGGTAGATAAATATGAAGCACCATCTCCACAGGAGGAAGAAGAAGTAATGGCGGAGGCCCCCCGTGTCCCTAAGGATACCCCAAGAAATAGATATTCCTTCACCTATGTTTTACCTAACCTTTCCTTTATTAACGGAGAAGGAGGAGATGCTAATATTGTTTATAGTACAGTAGGTGAAAGCCTCTATGGGGCTACTCGGATATTAAGCACCCGTATTAACCGCCAGGTTTTTTTTGGTCATATGAAGGTTGTAGTAATAGATGAAAAGGTAGCTAGAGATGCCCATATGTTTCAAGAGACTTTAGATGCTATAGAAAGGGATCCCCTTATTAGTAGAAGGGTGCATATAGCTATTACCCCCAATACCGCCAAAGAGGTGTTAGGGATAGAGCCTCAAATAAATCCAATGACAGGAGACTTTTTGAAGGATTTATTTCTAAACAAGGATCGTTCTCCTCGCTCTGGAGGGGGTGTCATAGGAGATATTTTTGAGGAGCTTCGGCGATGGGGGAATATAGTAATACCACGGATAGTTCCAGGAGAAGAAGATATTAAGGTGGCAGGTTCAGCTGTTTTTAAAGATTATCAAATGGTGGGATGGCTGGGTGAAGTAGAAACAAGGGCTTTAGAAATTCTAAGAGGGACTGCTAGACCGGGAGGACTAACTGTACGATATCAAAATGATACTGAATATATTGTTCCTGTGGATTTAATCTATCTATCTTCTATAACGGAGCTAGATGACACCAGTGATAAAATTAAGATTAAAAAAGAGATTAGGACAGAGGGAAACATTCAACAATTTGCATTTCTTACAGAAAATGATTTGCTGGAATCCCAGATTATTACAGAAATAGAAGCTTTGGTATCGGAGAAATTGGAGAAAGAATTGAAGGATACCATTGAAAAACTCCAAAAGGAATTTGAAGTGGATGTCCTAGGGATAGATGATTATATCAGTAAGTATTACCCAAAGTTTTGGGCTGAGGTGGAGGAGGATTGGCAGGAGATTTTTCCTAACATAGAGATCGAAGTCGATGTAAATACAATAATACGTCGTATGGGATTAACTAAATAATAAGGAAAAGGAGGGAAGAATGATGTTTTTAAATAATGATAAAATATCGATTTCTCAAATGGTTAGCATAATTATATTGACCATTGTGGGCTCGGGGATTTTGACCTTACCTCGGGAATTAATAGAGGTGGCTGGTTCAGATGGATGGTTGATATTAATCGTAGGAGGATTGACAGTGATAGGAGTATCTCTTGTTCATGGCTATATTATAAGATCTTTTCCAGGAAAGAGTTTTTTTCAAATCCTCACTTTAACCCTAACAAAACCTATAGCTTATATTGTAGGGATATACACCATCGTTTACTTTATAGGGGGAACGGGATATATAATCCGAATATTTGCAATGACAGTAAATGCCTTGCTCCTTCCTCAAACCCCTCCTGAACTTACGGGATTGGCAGTTTTACTTATATCAGCCTATCTAGGGAGACAGGGGATAGAAGTGCTGGGAAGAATGGCAGAATTTATAATAATACCATTGTCAGTTGTTACATTAGCTTTATTTATGTTATCCTGGGGACATGCACAACCATCCAATCTTCTACCTGTTCTTCAAACCTCTCCTTTTGAAATTATTCGTGGGATACCTGTAGTACTGTTTAGTTTTTTAGGCTTTGAGCTTTTGTTGATTTTTGGGGGGTTTATAGATAAGCCTAAAAAATCTACAAAGGTGGGGGCTATTGCTATTGTTATGGTATTGTTGTTATATCAAATTCTAAATGCCTCTACCTTAGTAACCTTGGGTCAACAACAAACAAAAGAGCTTTTATGGCCAGTTATAAACACCTTTAAAAGCATAGAACTTCCCGGGGCCTTTATAGAAGATGTACAGGTTGTTGTCATCACCCTATGGATAGTTACTATCTTTATGACTATAGCCCCTTTTCATTTAGGAGCTACACTATTAACGATGGAACTGGCTGGGGGGAAGGAACATAGTTACTATGCCCTCCTACCCTTGCCCTTTATTGGTGTTGTTGCAGCATGGGATACCAGTATAGCTGATGTCTATGAAAGCTTAGGAACGTTTTCTGATTACACAGTCTACGGGGTGATACTTCTTGTACCTTTAGGAATCCTCATATCCATGATCATTAGAGGTAGAAAAAACAAAGAGGATAAAGTAGCATAGCAAAGGTAGTGGGGACAGATGGATGGTTGATATTACTGGGTGGAGGGAAGAATCACTACTATGGAGATTGCAGCCCTCCATTGGTACATTATTAGATTTTTTCAAGGAAGAGTTGTTTTGAAGTCCTAGGATTACTATTGTTATTTTGTTGCCTATGCCAATGAAAGAGATTTTTAACAAAAAGGTTAGAGAAAAAATATAAGGAAAGATAAAGGAAGGCTTGCATATTTTTTCCCCTATTTGTACATACTGATAATAGAACAATCAAATGGTTAAGGAGGGGGAATTTTATATGTATAAACGAATTATAATAGGTATGATGATTACTGGACTTATAGGTGGCATAGTATTTTATAATAAAGTAGATAGTGGAGATTTTCAATTGGAAAGACGGGGAGAAAACCTCATTCGATTCCATGTTTTAGCCAATAGTGATGATCCTGAAGACCAGGTATTGAAGTTAAAGGTGAGGGACAGAATTATTGAAGCCATGGCTGAAGATTTTGAGACCTCCAGTGGTGTGGAGGAAAGTAGAGAAATTATTACAAATAATTTAAAAAAGATAGAGGAAGTGGCGGCAAAGGAGGTCTTTGCCAATGGTAAGGATTTGAAGGTAACAGCAATATTGACAGAGGATAGTTTTCCCACAAGACGCTATGGAGGCGTGGTATTTCCTGCTGGAAAATATGAAGCTCTAAAGGTTGTTATAGGTGAAGGAATAGGTCAAAATTGGTGGTGTGTCATGTTTCCGCCCCTATGCTTTGTAGATGTAAAAAATGGCCTTACCGATGCTAAAACCCAACAGGAGCTAAAAAACACATTAAGTGAGGAAGAATATACATTGCTGTATACAGTCAGTAATGATGGAGAATTACCTCTACAACTAAAGTCCAAGATAGCAGAGGTTTTTAGAGCCTCTAGAAATCAATTTAATCGTTTAGCATCTAAATTTTAAAAGTATATAGAAAATAACAAAGTACAGCAGAGAATAATTCTTTGCTGTTTTTTTATTTACCAAGATTAAAAAGTTGAATAATAGGTGACATAAGAGTAGAATATTAATAGGATATGAAGGAAGGTGTAAATATGAAAAAATTAAATGTTATGGTGGTTTTTGGAGGACAGTCAGGAGAGCACGAAGTATCCTTGATGTCAGTGACTTCTATACTAAAGGTAATGAATAGAGAGAAGTACAATATTATGCCAGTAGGTATCACTAAGGAAGGTATATGGAAGGTATATAAAGGACCCTTTGATAAAATTGCTACAGGAGAATGGGAAGCCTTGGCAGAGGATAAAGAGGTTATTTCCTTAGGAAAGAACAATGGAGAAAAAATAGATGTGGTTTTCCCTGTGCTTCATGGTCCCTATGGTGAGGATGGAACTATCCAAGGTTTATTAGAGATGATGAACATACCCTATGTAGGTGCAGGTGTATTGGCTTCTGCCATAGCTATGGATAAAGCCATGTCAAAAAAACTTTGCACTTCAGAAAATATACCCCAAGCAAAGTATGTTATGATGATACATACTAGTTATTTACAGAAAAAAGAGGTATATATTCAAGAAATTGAGGAAAAATTAGGATATCCAGTATTTGTAAAGCCTGCTAACCTAGGTTCAAGTGTAGGTATTTCAAAGGCAAAAAATCAACAACAGCTGTTGGAAGCTATAGATGAAGCCTTTAAGTATGATAGAAAGGTGGTGGTGGAGGAATTTATCAATGGTAGAGAGATTGAATGCTCTGTCCTAGGTAACGATGAAGCTATAGCCTCCCTACCAGCAGAAATCATACCCTCCCATGAGTTTTATGATTATAAGGATAAGTATTTTAATGGTACCAGTAGTTTTCAAATTCCTGCAGATCTACCAGAGACTATTATAGAAGAGGTCAGAAGCTTAGCCCTAAAGATTTATAAGTTATTGGATTGTAGCGGTTTAAGTCGAGTTGACTTTTTTGTTGAAAGAGAAACCCATAGGATCTATTTCAATGAAATCAATACAATGCCAGGATTTACAAAGATAAGCATGTACCCTAAGATGTGGGAGGCTACAGGCATTGGGTATGAAGCATTGATTGATAGATTAATAGCTTTGGCCATAGAAAGGTTTGATGAAAGACCAAAATCATACTAGTAGTAAAGGATGGATGAGATGAAGGAGAAGAGAATGATAAAGGTAGTGGGTATTCAAAAAGATAATAGAGGGGAAGAAAATAAGATAGAACTAGTGACAGAAGGAACCTGCTACGAAAAAAGGAATCACCTCTATATTGTCTATGATGAATCAGAAATCTCTGGCATGGAGGGGGCAACTACTACCCTAAAGATTGAAGAGGGTAATAGGGTATCTATGAAACGTTTTGGTAGTACGGATTTACAAATGATTTTTGAAGAGGGAAAGGCCTTTACCTCCCAATACAATACACAGTTTGGCAACTTTGGCATGGAAATTTTTACAAAACAATTGGATGTTAAACTATGCGATGATACGAAAAAGGGGAGTATAGAAATCCACTATGATTTGTGGATAGAAGGTTTAGCCGATACCATTAATGAACTAAGGGTACAATTGATGTAGGATAATAAAATTTCAAATAAATATAAGTAATTTAAGATATTATTTAAAAATCAAGTGGAAAAAGGGGCCAAAGGCCCCTTTTCCTTTATAGCATATCTTCATAAGCCTTTATGCCAGCCAATGATGTAGCTGTTTTTACAGCCCTAAGGACAGCTTCCCCCATTACCCTAGCAGCCAAAAACCCAACAACATTGACATCTGCCTCCACCCTACCAGTACCCATTGCAAAGATAGTATCACCGTCCACCATCGTATGGGCTGGACGCATGGTTCTAGCATAGCCATTATGGGCCATGGAGGCCACCTTATTTGCTTGGGCCTTGGTAAAAGTACAATTTGTTGCAATAACTCCTATGGTGGTATTGCCGCTGAAGAGGTTTTTTCTGTTATCGTATTGCTGTAGCATCACATCTTCAGTATCAGCAAAGCCTTTTAAATCCTCATCTAAAAGACCAGCTATGATTTCACCAGTTGAAGGATTGATAACATCTCCTAAACAATTGACTGCCACCAGTGCCCCTACCTTTAATTCCCCTATCTGAAGAGCATAGGAGCCTAAGCCCCCCTTCATGGCCCTTTCATAGCCTAAAAGTTTCCCAACAGTAGCACCTGTGCCTGCTCCAATGGTTCCGTTTATTACAGGTTGGTTGGTAGCATTTAAACAGGCTTGATAGCCCATTTCCCTATTGGGTCTAATTTTATGGTTTCCCACAGGCAAATCAAACAATACTGCACTACAAACAATAGGAACCTTTGTAACCTGTACATCAAACCCAATGCCTCGTTTTTCTAAAAATTCCATAGCCCCAGAGGCGGCATCCAGACCAAAGGCACTACCTCCCGCCAGCATAACTCCGTGAATTTTATCAACCAGATTCACTGGATTTAATAAATCTGTTTCTCTAGTGCCAGGAGCACCCCCTCTTATGTCTACTCCCCCTGTTGCCCCCTCCTCACAAATAATAACTGTACATCCAGTGGCACCTTCAAAATCCTGTTGATGCCCTACTTTAATACCTTCTATTTCTGTAAATTCAATTTTCTGCAACTTTACAGCCTCCTTTTATTTATCCCATAGTAATAACTTTAATGATGGCTATAATAACCCCTGTTACACCTTCTCCACCTAACATACCTGAGGAAACAATAACACCTTTATCACTGGTATTTGGTTTGATTTTAGAGATGATAAAGTTTAAAAATCCTCCTAAGAAAACAGCTGTAGAAATAAACATTGGTAAGTATATACCTATACCTAAAGTCATACCAGGAATATTAAATAAGTATAGGGCTACTCCCAATACTAAACCCACAATAAATGCAAAGGTATTTGGCAAACCCCCAACCATTGTTGAAACAGCATAGGCTTGGGGTGCAGGCAATTCTGTTCCTGGCCCCATAGAACCATAGGCTTTAAACATAACAAATAATACAATAACCGATACAATAGCTCCTATAATACCTCCTACAGCTTCCGAGATAAGCTGAGCCTTAGGGTCAGTTTTTAAAATATAACCTGATTTGAAATCATTTAGTACATCTCCCGTTAAACCACAGGCAACTGCTACAACACCAGCGATTAAAAAGGCTTCTACTCCACCTGTATTTGCTAAACCTTTTACTGCCAGTAAAATAATTATACCAAAAATCTCCATTGGATTGATACCTGTTTGACCTGTAATGGAGGCAGCCATAGCTGTTGTCAACCAAACCCCTAGGATGGTCAATATACTAGGAATTAATCTCATATCAGTAAGGGCTGTTAATAAAAAGGCAATTAAAGCAAAGGCTATAGGGGCCCATTTTAAATTGACACCACCTTCTTTTGCTGCCTTGCCGCTAACCATAGGTCCATAAATTTCTTTGGCCTTTGGAATAATTCCTTTTAAAAGTATACCTATTCCTGTCCCCACCATAAGACCTATTCCTAGACTATCTTTGAAGGCAGTGGCAACCCCTACATCAGGAAACCATCCTGCTCCTACACCTACTGGAATGATAAAGAAGTAAGCTAATACAGCTCCTAAAAACCAGACCCCAGTAAACAATGGTCCGATAATATAACCAATGGCCACCGCCATTGGTGAAATCCATACGCCAAAAAATATATTTTTGGCCATAAGCTTTGTTGACATCCAAGCACCTGGAATCAATCCAAATCCGTCTCGAAGGGCAGTGAATACTGCTGTAATACCTAAAGTTGAAAATAACGTTTTAGCCTTTCCTCCCCCTTCATCTCCTGCTAAAACAGTTTCTGATGCAGCAATACCCATTGGAAAGGGAAGTTTTTCTCCTTCGATAAAATATTTTCTAACTAATGCTGTAAAAATTACACCTAAAACCGTTCCAGATAAAGTAACAACCAATAGGGTTAAAAAGCTAACCTCAGCATCGCTATTTAACATCCAAATTCCAGGAATCGTAAAAGCTAAGCCTCCTGCCACCATACCACCAGCTGACATAGCAGTATGGGTTACATTGATTTCATTTAAGTTTGTTTTCCCCATAGCCTTTAAAATTGTCATAGACATAACAGCAACAAATATAGTGGGCCATGGCAGGGCCCCCATTCTAAGGGCTACATACATAGAACTGGTGGTGATAATGACGGCACCGATAGCCCCAATGATTAGTCCCCTCAAAGTAAGCTGCTCCTTAAAGCTTTTGGCATAACGCACTTCTTTTTTAGAAACGTCCATTTTACTAACCTCCTCGTATAATAAACTTAATGAATCTTCCACTCTTAAATGCTACTTATCTAAGCTGAAATAAAGATCCTCCATATCTTAGAAGAGCTATCTAATGTTGGATTTTTTCGTGATCCTGTTCTAAGTGCTCATTACAATAAGAATAAACGTCATTTTACGACAATAGGTGCTGTTGCAAAAAAGCTATTGTATATAATTTATACTGTACTGAGAAATAATAAACCTTATGCTCTTATTACTTGAGATGAATAACATGAATATCTACCATCAAGGGTTATGGAAAGATACTAAACCTTGATTTACTGTACCCTTTTTGAGGGTAGCAAGTTCAAAATACATTTATGTAGATTACCACAGGGAAGGGTGAAGCACACCCTTCCCTGTATGTTAATGAAATGATTAGATACCCCAGAAGGTTTTTAAAATTTTATCAGAGGGCCTTTCAGTGAAGGAACTTACTACTACAAAGGCAATGAGTGAAAGAATTAGTGGTAGAGCTATGGTGTGCATACCTAGAGGCCGAGTCCATATTTTACTGAATAATATATAGGCTCCTACTCCTGTAACAATAGAAGCAAAGGCACCAGGTGCATTGGCTCTTTTCCAGTAAAGCCCTAATAGAATAGGCCAAAGGAAGGTTGAAATAAGGCCGGCATTGGCATATAGGTTTAACCACACCATAAGGGGTGGTGGATTAAAGGCCACGAAAAAAATAATAATCCCCACAATAATCGTACTAATAAAACTGATTTTAGCTGTTAACTTTTGATTTTTCTTTAGGTTTGGATTAATATAGTTGGAGATGAGATCGTTGACGATAGCACCTACTACAATCAATAATTGTGAGTCCACAGTAGACATGACGGCTGCTAGAGGTCCTGCAAGGATAATCCCTGCAATCCAAGCGGGGAATAAAGTTGTTGTAAGAGCTGGCACCACTAAATCCCCTGATTCTATTCCAGGTACCAATACAATACCCGCAGCTCCTACGAAGTGCATACCTAGTAATAAAACCATAGAAACAACTGTACCGTAAATGATACCATCCTTTAAGCTTTTGCTGTCTTTATAGCTCATGGCTCGCATACCAACGCTAGGCAAGCCTACAACAGCAAAGCCTACTAAAATCCAAAATGATGTAACCCATGCCTTCGTCATAAAACCTTCAGTTACACCATAGGGTGTTATTAATCTAGGATTGATCTCATACATTTTCTGAATGATGTTGGATAGTCCTCCCCCCGCCACAAGAGTTGCTGCTACTAAAGCGATAGTTCCTATTGTCATAATGATACCTTGTAATGTATCCGTTAAAGCTACGGCTCTAAATCCCCCGATAACAGTATAGATTAATACGGTAATAGCAAAGAATGAAAGAGCAACTTGATAGGATACACCTACTGAGCCTTGAATAAGACGAGCAGCTCCAATCCATTGAGCACCCATGGCGGCTATAAAAAAGGCAACAATTGATAGAGAACATAGAACCACCAGCACATCGTTTTTATACCGTTCTCTAATAAAATCAGTAATGGTGACAGCGTTGATTTTTCTAGCTATAATAGCAAATTTTTTACCTAACACTGCTAAGGTGAAATAACCAGTGGGCATTTGACTCATGGCAAGAAAAATCCAACCTAAACCAAAGGTATATGCGGAACCGGGACCACCTATGAAACTGCCGGCACTTAGGTAAGTAACAACCAATGTCATAGCCAATACAAAGCCACCTAGGTCCCTTCCGCCAGTAAGATACTCTGTTAAAAATCCATCTCCTTCGCTTTGGTTTTCACTGGCTTTAGAAACAAATTTCATGCTATGGAATCCTATAAAAAATACGCCAATAAAATAGAGCACCAATGGTATAAGAACACTCCAGTTTACACCTGACATGCATTTCACCTCTTTTTATAATTTTTTTACTTCTTCTGGGTTAATTCTACCTAGAGGCATATCCTTAAAGTATTTTGTCACCATAATAATAGCTAGAGCTGAAAAGAGAATAGCGCCTACGATACAGCTCATAAAGAACCACAGGGGCATCCCCAAAACATAAGAATAGGTTTCTGGTGATTTAGAGCCAAGTCCATAACCCCAAACAAACCACCAAATTAAGTTTAGGATACCTAAACCTAACCCCATTAAAGCTTCTTTGTTACACTGCTTGTAACGAGGGTCTTCAATAAACGCTACTGATTCGTTCTTGTTTTTAGCCATAGCTTTTAACCTCCCTTTTAAATATTTTTATAAACTTTGTCCTTCGGGATGTATTGCTTTTAGCCTGCTAACTCTGCAAGTGGGAGATGAAGCAATACATCCGCGAAGTAACTTAGGCTACAATTCAGCAAGAAAAAAATTCCCCTTAGATAAACAAACTAAGTGACTGACTCAAAATCATAGATTCTGGTCATCTACTTTTGGTCATCTAATTATAAATTAAGGCTCATTTTAGCTAATAGTACTATATATCTTCTTCATCATTGAGATATAATAAGGCTGTCAATGCATAGATTTTTGTTGTCTCCACCAATTCTTTAATTTCCACATACTCATCGGCCTGATGGGGAATAAGGCGATCTCCTGCTCCAGTGGTGACAATGGGAATGCCCTTTAAACAATTTAAGAAGGTACCGTCAGTGGCTCCAGGAACCCCATTGTAGATAGGCTCTTTTCCCGTCAATATTGTATAAGCATTACTAATGGCTTGAACAACATGTTCCTCCTTGGGTGTTTCTGTCCAAGGTCTTTCTTCAATAACCTCCATAGAAGCTTTAAAATCTTTGTTTTCTTCAGCCAACCTGTCAATAATTTCCTGGATTTCTTTTTTCAGTATCTCGTGATTCTGTTCTGGAACTGTCCGTATATCCAATGTTGTATAACACTCCTTAGGGATAACATTAATTTGAGCCTCTCCTTTACTGGGGGCCATGAGGATAGTAGGAGTAATACTGGGATATCCTAAGTAAGGATGCTTGCCTAATCTATTGATTTCCTTCTGCTGAAGCTTTTCCAACTCACATATTACCTTAGCCATACCCCAGTTAGGATTAATCCCTGCCAGTGGCATAGCTCCATGGGCCATCTTTCCCTCAACTCGAAGGATGATTCGCATAGCACCTTTTTGAGTAATACATATATTGTTTTCCTGAGGCTCACATATTACAGCAGCATCTACTTCATCTGCCCAGCCTTTTTTAATAAAATCCTTGATGCCAAGCATCATACCTTCCTCGTCTACAGGGATACACAGCAAAATTTTCCCGAAAAACTTCTGCCCAGAATTAATAATGGCCTTTACAGCAAAGATAGCAGCAGCTAGATTTCCTTTGGTATCACAGGCCCCCCTTCCATAAATGTTTCCGTTATCTATAACGCCATCAAAGGGAGGATAGTTCCACTCATCTAGATCCCCGGCTGTCACTACATCTGTATGACCTTCAAACAAGAGGGTTTTCCCCTCCTCTGCCCCCTGTAGGATAGCGATAACATTGGGACGACCAGGAACTACTTCGTCTATATATACATCTAAGCCCATCTTTTTTAAATAATCGGCAACAAAATATGCAACCCTTTCTTCATTGCAGCCTTCTTTTTTAGGATCATAGACACTGTTGATTCTTAACAATTGCTGTGTAAAGGAGATTAACTCTTCTTCATTAACCATATTCACTACATTCAAATAGGAGTTTCCTATTAAGTTTTCCGTCATTCCTTACACCTCCAATTCTAAAAATAACATCTATTAATATCATGAGACTATAGAACTCTATAAAAATTCTAATAATATAGAATATTTAGATAATTATTAAGCTAATAGGGCTACTGATTTTTTTCTAATACAGTTATTAAATTGGTAAGCACCTTGTTAACTGGTGTTTTCACACCTAATTTTTCACCTTCGGTGACAACAGCCCCATTAATCATAGCTATTTCTGTTTTTCTTTTGTTTAAAAGGTCTTGAAGCATAGAGGATTTATTTAGAGCTGTAGCTCTACAAATTTTCTTTGTGTGGGCTACGGGATCACCGTAGGGTAGCTCTATCCCCCTAGCCATAGCTACAGCAAGTGCCTCTTCTACAGCTAGTTCCAGCAATTCCTCTGTTTCCTCAAACTCTACTAATTGTCCATTTCTTAGATTAGTAATGGCAGTCAAAGCATTGATACCTACATTGACTAAGAGCTTTCCCCAAATTAACCCAAGAACGTTATTAGAAATATTGGTTTTTAGACCTCCAGCTGTAAAAGCTTTATGGATTTCTTTTATCCTTGGGGAAGTAGTACCATCTAGTTCTCCTATATAGGTATCACCTACACCTGCATGATTGATTTTTCCTGGTGCCAGCAGGGTACAACCTTGAGCAGTTGTTCCAGCAATAATATTTTTTTTATCTATCGTCTCCATTATTTTTTCTATATTTCCTAATCCATTTTGAAGGGTAAGGACAGTCGTATTGTTATCACATAATTTTTTGTGTTGAGAAACAGCAATATGGGTTATAGTGGACTTTACAAAGACAATAACCAAATCCATAGCTTCGGCATAGGAGGGATTGGTGGTGGCTTTAATGTTTTTGATAGTTCTATGGCCGTTGACACCTTCCATCGATAAACCCCATTGATTAATGGTATCCACATGCTCCTGCCAAACATCCACCAGCAAAACCTCCTGGCCCCCCTCGGCTAATAGTCCACCATATAAAGAGCCCATTGCTCCAGCTCCTATTATGGCGATTTTCATCATTATACCTCCTTTAATAAAGACGTTTTAACTCCTCTTCCTTAACACCACTGAAGACGTTGGCTTCTTGAGGAAATTTCTTTTCTTTTACTTCGGTTTTAAAGGTTTCTAGTCCCTTAACAATCTCTTGGCCAAGGTTGGCATATTGTTTTGTAAATTTAGGAATAAACTTTTCAAATAAACCAAACATATCATGAAATACTAAAACCTGACCATCACAATATCTACCGCCACCAATACCAATGGTAGGGATGGATACTTTTTGAGTAATCAATTTACCGACTTCCTCTGGGACTGCTTCAATAATAAGACCCCATGCCCCAGCTGCCTCTAGAGCTAAAGCGTCCTTTAACAGAGCTTCTGCTGCTTCTACGCCTTTACCTTGAACCTTAAAGCCACCAAGCTTAGAAATAGTCTGGGGTGTAAGGCCAATATGTCCCATAACAGGGGTACCAGAATCCACAATGGCTTTTACGATGTCGGCTACTTCTACACCACCCTCTAGCTTAATGACATCACAGCCCCCCTCCTTCATAAGACGGTTTGCATTAGTGATGGCCTGTTCCCTAGAGATGTTATAAGACCCGAAAGGCATATCCCCAACAATAAGAGGATTTGGTGCGCCCTTTACAACAGGGCGGATGTGATGGAGCATCTCATCCATAGTGACGGGGACAGTAGAATCATGCCCCAAAACGGTCATAGCTAAGGAGTCGCCTACAAGAATAATTTCGATGCCTGCTTTATCCACAAAGTAAGCAGTGGGATAATCATAGGCAGTAGTCATGCTGATTTTTTCTCCTTTTTCCTTCATTTCCTTTAGTTTGTGAATTGTTATCTTTGCCATGGTAAACCTCCTTTATATTTTAAATGAAATCATTACAGCCCAGCTCTCTAGAGAATTTCTCGCATACGGTTTTTACTAACTCGACATAGCCTATATTTTCTGCCCCTTCATCATAACGATATTTTGGCACAGCAATACTAATGGCGGCCACCACTTGGTTGTGGTAATTTCTAATAGGGGCAGCGATACATTTTAAATCAGCAACATATTCTTCATCATCAATGCTATAGCCTAGTCTTCTAATTTCTGTTAACTCCTCCATCAGCTGAGATAAACTTTTTACGGTTTTTGGAGTGTAAGGATAAAAGACCTGGTCCTTTAAAAGATTTGTTACTGTCTCCTGGGGCATAAAGGCCAACATAGCCTTTCCTAAGCCAGTGCAATAGATAGGAAGTCTTTTACCGATGCTTAAATCCACCTTGATGGTGGCAGGACTTTCTATTTTATCAATGTAGATAATGTATGGTCCATCCTGTATAGCCAAATTAACTGTCTCGTGGGTTTTGGATAGGAGTTCCTCTAAAAAGGGCTGGGCCTGTCGTCTTAGACCTAATTTTTCCACTACATTGTTGCCCATTTCAAATAGCTTAAAGCTATTGCTATATTTTGGGCTAGTAGGACTTTGTACAACGTAGCCCTTTAATTTCAAGGTGGATACAAGACGATGGACAGTACTTTTATCCCAATTCAATTTTTCGCTGAGTTCACTAATTCCCAATTCCTTTTCCTTGTCTAGAACCTCTAAAATATCAAGAGCCTTAATAACCGACTTAATATAATTTGATCGTTGGGACATACTTCAACATCCTTTCTCATAATGCGAAACGATATATCGTATTGCACAATAAATGTTTATACAATCTATTCTATGTTTATGTCTAAACTCCTTTATTTTTTTAAAAATTCTAAAATTTATTGTCAATTGAATGTTGAGTATTGAATCCTGCAATCTTTTCCTATAAAATAAAAATATAATTTATCAATATTTTACTAAGCTGAATTTAATAGTAATTATTCACATATTTTATATTAAGGGGCTTTTATCAATAAAGGAGAAGAGGGGGGAGGGGAAAGAAAGGAGAAGGGATTTATAGGTTTTAAGATAGAAGCTTCAAGAAAACAAAAAAGGAGGTTTTACATTGAAGTTGACAACAAAGATATTAATCGGTCTTATTGCAGGTATTATTGTGGGTCTTATATTAGGGGGAACGCCAGACTTTGCAACCACTTATATAGCACCCTTTGGAACGCTATTTTTTAATCTTATTCGAATGATTATTGTACCTTTAGTATTTTCTTCCCTTATTGTGGGGGCAGCCAGTACAGGAGATGTGAAAAAGCTGGGTAGAATTGGTGGAAAAACCGTAGCATTTTATCTAATTACTACAGCCATAGCTGTAACCATAGGACTTATTTTAGGAAATGTTTTTCAACCAGGAGCCGGCTTAACTATACCTATAGATGCTGCAGTAGAGCCGGGACAGACACCACCTTTATCACAAACACTAATTAATATTGTTCCCAGTAACCCACTAAATGCTTTAGTAACAGGAAGTATGCTTCAAATTATTGTTTTTGCTCTGTTTTTAGGAGTAGGGGTAACATTAGTAGGGGAGAAGGGTAAGCCTTTCTTGAATTTCTTTGACAGCTTAGCAGAAGTTATGTATAAAATCACAGCTTTTATTATGACCTTGGCACCCTATGGTGTATTTGCTTTAATTACCCCAGTAGTAGCTCTAAATGGTCCTGCTGTATTGATGCCTCTATTAAAGGTAATTGTGGCTGTATACTTAGGAGTAATTCTACACTCCTTAATTGTTTATTCTTCTTTAGTAAAGATATTTGGAAAAATGAATCCAATAAAATTTTTCAAGGGTATTTCTCCAGCTGCTACGGTGGCCTTTAGTACCGCCAGTAGTGCAGGAACCCTGCCGGTAACGATTAAATCTGCAAAGGATAATCTAGGGGTACCTAATGGCATTGCCAGCTTTGTATTACCTTTAGGAGCGACCATCAACATGGACGGTACCGCCCTTTATCAGGGAGTATGTGCGTTGTTCGTAGCCCAGGTTTATGGCTTGGATTTATCTATGGCCCAACAGCTGACAATTGTATTGACAGCTACATTAGCTTCCATTGGTACAGCCGGGGTTCCGGGGGCTGGTTTCATTATGCTTACTATGGTTTTAACCTCAGTAGGATTACCAATAGAGGGGGCCGCCCTAATAGCTGGTATCGACAGAATATTAGATATGGCTAGAACAGCTGTAAATGTAGTTGGTGATGCTGCAGTAGCTGTATCTGTATCAGCTACTGAAAATGAACTTGAAGTTCCAGAAGAAGTTAAACCAGTATAAAAACCATATAAAACCAGCCCTAGAAAACAATTCTAGGGCTGGTTTAGATTTTTTGTAAAGTTTCATTAATAACCAAAGTGTTATTTTCTAATAAATCAACAATTCCAGAGATTGTTTTTTTATTAGAATCTATAATTAACTGTACTACGGGTCTAGTGAAAAATCTTCCGTTTATTCGCTTAACTATACCAACACTACCATCACTTAGCTTTACTAAACTATTAATGGGATAAGGGTTAATATTATAGATGAAAGCTTTTGTCAATGTGGGATCAAATAAGGTTCCTCCGCTCCCCATGATAAATTCCAGCACTTCTGATACTGGGGTAGCCCTTCGATAGGGTCTATCGGAGGTCATGGCATCAAAGGTATCAGCTAAGGCTATAATTTTTGAAAATATATGGGTATCAGCATAGGAAATATCCTTTGGATAACCACTGTTATTGTAGCGTTTATGATGCTGCAGGGAGGCTACACGGACAATGGGACTTAATTCTGTCTTTGTCTTGAGGAATTCATAACCTTTGGTAGTATGGGTTTCTATAATTTTTAATTCCTCTGGTGTTAAAGGACTGTTTTTTCTTAAAATTTCCTCCGGAATAAACATCATGCCTATATCATGGAGGGCAGCGGCCAAAGCCAGCTTTTCTAAATCACTCCTATTTAAACCCAAGGTAGTTCCTAAAACCAAAGAATGAATCATAACATTGACAGAGTGTTCATAAATATAGCCTTCTATTGTTTTTAAGTCCAAAAGTTCAATAACAATATCCTTTTTAGAAAAAAGCTCATCTATAACGGTGGAAATAGTAGCCTTTGCCATGGTTAAATCCCCATTAAAACCATCCTTCAGATCTTTCTTCGGGTGTTTTACTGTAGAAGCTAATTTCCTAATGTGACCAATGGCTTTTTGTCGTACTTCGGGTTTAATAATATCCTCAAGCTCTTCTTGGGAAAATTCGTCCTGTATGTATACCTTTGTATGGCCTATTTCCAATAATTTAGCCACTAAGGAAGGTTTTAGTGGTACCCCTTTAGACAACAAAATTTTTCCCTGATCACTAAAAATCGGTACAGCAAGGGTATAATCTTCCGTAACTTTAGTTAAATCCATTATTCTCATTTCCATCACCTTTTCTGTTGAACTAAGAGAGTCAGTACATAAAATATGTTACTACAATACCATATTGCAGGTAAAAAATCTACACGAGAAATAAAAAGAAAATAAAGATAAAAAAACAAAATTTAAACAAAACAAATAATTCATTGTCATATAAAAATTCTGAAAAATTGATAAAAAAATAACATGTTGGTATAATGTTTGTATGCAACTAGAAAATGAAAACAGTAAAGGAGTTGTACAGAATGCATAAACAAACAAGGGACGTTATCGTTGTGGGATTCGCACTGTTTGCCATGTTTCTAGGAGCAGGCAATCTTATTTTTCCACCTTCCTTGGGATTCATTACAGGTGATAACTGGATACTGGCAATGTTTGGATTTTTACTTACTGGTGTCGGTATGCCTTTATTAGGAATTATAGCAGTGTCAAGAGCGGGAGGAACAGTGGATCATCTTGCTAATAAAGTTAATCCTGTTTTTGCTAAAATATTAGGGGCAATGATTATGTTGGCCATAGGACCTCTGCTGGCTATCCCTAGAACTGGAGCCACTACCTTTGAGATAGGGATTCAGCCTTTATTTCCAGAAGTCAGCTCTATCCTAGTATCAATTATTTTCTTCTCTATTACTTTATTCTTTTCATTAAATCCAACAAATGTTGTAGATAAGATAGGTAAAGTTCTTACACCGTGCTTACTAATCGTCCTGGGAATTATTATCTACAAGGGAGTCACAGCCCCCCTCGGACTACCTGTCACCACAAACTTAGGACAAACCTTCTCCATAGGATTTACAGAAGGCTATCAAACA
The DNA here is from genome assembly GCF_900100845.1 of Natronincola ferrireducens. Classification (NCBI taxonomy): domain Bacteria; kingdom Bacillati; phylum Bacillota; class Clostridia; order Peptostreptococcales; family Natronincolaceae; genus Natronincola; species Natronincola ferrireducens. Next base: position 151,185 of record NZ_FNFP01000004.1, read on the forward strand.
ATGGATGCTTTAGGCTCGGTTATTTTAGCTGGAATTGTTATTAGTAGTATAGTTCAAAGGGGCTACACCAACACCAAGGATCAAATTAAGCTTACAATACAGGCGGGACTGATTGCTGCTATAGGCTTAGGTGTTGTCTACGGTGGATTGATTTATTTAGGTGCTACTGCCAGTGGTCTTTTCACAACAGATACTACTAAAAGTCAGTTAATCATTGGAATCACCCAGGAGCTTTTAGGGTCCTTTGGTACGGTGGCTTTAGCAATATCTGTATCATTGGCTTGTTTAACCACTTCCATTGGTTTAACGGCTACTGCGGGAGAATATTTTAATAAGCTTTCCAATGGAAGACTTAGCTATAAAAGTATCGTTATTGCAACAGTGGTATTTAGCGGAGTATTTGCCAACATAGGGGTGGAAAAAATAGTAAGACTGGCTATTCCCATACTGGTAACCCTGTATCCTATCGTTATTGTTTTAATTGTTATGAATATATTTGATGTATATATACCGAGAAAGTCGGCTTATCCAGGAGCTGTTTTCGGGGCGTTAATTGTTAGTCTATTTGATGCTTTATCAACAGTGGGGATAGAATTCAGTTATATTACAAACTTGATTGCAAGGCTACCCTTAGCAAACCAAGGTTTTGGCTGGCTTATTCCAGCTGTGGTAGGTACCATGGTCACGATGATATTTATAAAACCTCGACAAAAACAACATCTTTAAATAGCCATAGGAAGTGGAGGTTTGTTGCATAGAGAGGTATAAATGTGTTACCATAAAGTAAATTTTCAACTGTAGGGAAGGGTTTCATCTTATGGAGATGGAACCCTTCCCTACAGCTTCAGGATGAAATGAGACTGGATTTAGAGGAGATGCTCCTTCCCGTTTAATTACAGTCCAAGTTATTTCTAGGGTATAGTACTTGAACTTCTGGTTATGAAAGAAGGAAAGCCTTAGTAGTACACTGAAGATAAGACTTGATACTTTATATTTAGAGTAAAGAAAGAAGGAGTAGGGATGGAAGATATAGGTTTATTGGCTCCTAGGTTTGTAATAATACATTACTTTATAAAATGGTTTATTAAAAAATTTGGACTAGCCTTCTATTGTCTTGTTATAGTCTTACCTTTACTCGTCATTGCCCTTTATACCCTAAGACAAAGTGCCAAAGGAAAAGAGTGGGATCGGGTTTTAATGATTGTGATTTTTATGCTGATTGCCTTAGGGGGACTGATCGGTCTAGGTTTTGATATACATAATGGATACTCTATGGTCCCTTAATGGACTAAAAAACCACCAGCTAAGGGTGGTTTTTTAGTCCGTTTATAAATAAACTTATATAGCTGTCGATTATCTCCTCCGTAATCCTATCCTGGGCTATACAAATATGATACATAACCATATAGTTGATACCACCTAAAAAAGAGATAGATGCTGTCTTTGTGTCAATCACCCTAAATTCTTCTTCTTTTATAGCATCGGCTAATATTGTCTCAACCATGGTAATAACCCTATCCTTTGTTTCTATCATAAGGGACATAATCTCTTCCTCATGCCTCCACATCTCTTGGGAAAATACCTTCAATATATCTAAATGCTGTTGAGTAAAGCCAATAATCAACAGAAAAAAATTTCTTAGCTTTTCTTCTGTCGTCTGCTGCTTTTGGAGAACAGACTCAATATTGCTGACGTAGATTTCTAAAGAAAACGCCAGGGTTTCTTGAAATAGATGCTTCTTACTTTCAAAATATTCATAGATGGTACCCTTACCCACTCCAGCCACGTCTGCTATATCTTCAACCTTAGCCTTGTGAAAGCCCTCACGGGCAAAAACCTTGATAGCTCCATCGATTATCAGTTCTCTTTTGCTTCGAACGATCTTCATGATCTGCCTCCTAATTAATTTTCAACAGAAACTTTTTTTCTTTTAAGCAATTTTTGTTTAACAAAACTAGACATTCTGTCAAAGACCATATACATAACTGGAATAAATATCAGGGTTAAGAGGGTGGAAAGTAATAATCCTCCGATCACTACTGTTGCTAAGGGGGCTTGGGCTTCTGCACCTTCACCTATCCCTAAGGCTAAGGGTAATAAACCTAGCATAGTTGTTAAAGCTGTCATAAGGATAGGTCTGAGTCTTGTTGGACCAGCCTTTAAAATAGCCTCCCTCATAGACATCCCCTTACCTCTGAGGATATTGATGTAATCCACTAATACAATAGCATTGTTGACAACTATTCCTGCCAATACAATGACACCAATGATAGCTGGTACACTTAAGGCTCTACGGGTTATAAATAAGCCTAGAGCACCTCCAGAAAAGGCTAAGGGTACAGAAAGCATGATGGTGAAGGGGTGTAACAGGGATTCAAACTGGGAGGCCAATACCATATATACCAGTAGTATAGCTAAAATAATGGCCAAACCTAAGCTTTTAAAGGATTCTACCAGGTCCTCATTTTCTCCACCTAACCTATAGGAATAACCCTCAGGCATGGGGTAATCCCCCAGCTGATCTTCAATATCCTTAGCAATACTTCGCAAATCTCTACCTAATATGTCGGAGGTAACCCTGATGGTTCGCACTTGGTCATCCCGCTCAACCCGTGTGGGGCCTTGAGCTAAGGAGATATTTGCTACCTGTTCTAGAGGTACCATAACCCCTAGGGGAGTCATTAACTGCATTTGACTGAAGTTGGCTATACTTTCCTTTAAATAAGGATGACTTCTAATAACTACGTCCACCTCCGTACCCTCCACCTTATATCGGGTAGCTACTGTTCCTTGAACATTGCCACGGATAGACTGGGCTACCTGAGCAGCTGTTAATCCATAGCGGGAGGCGATGCTTCTATTAACTGTTACCTGTATTTCAGGTTTTCCTTCTTCAAAACTAGATTTTACCTCTCGGGTACCTTCAACTCCTTCAACCAAAGCAACAATATTGTTGGATAATTCCCTTAGAACCTCAATATCGTCACCTTTGATGGCAATAGATATGGGAGAACTAGAAAAGCCTGCTCCCATTCCTTGACTCTCCATGGACTGAACAGATATAAGGGCACCTGCAATTTTAGAGGTTTTTCCCCGAATTTCATCGGCAATTACTTGACTGCTTCGATTACGCTGACCTAATTCCTTGAGCATTACAAAAACTTCAGCCCTATTGCCGCTGCCTCCGGCATTGACAAACATATTACCACCGCCACCTAATAGAACGAATACTGAATCCACCTCCGGTATATCGGTGACAAGTTCTTCAATCCTCATGGCCACCTTATCGGTTTCCTCCAATTTGCTACCTGTTGGTAATTCTACGTCAATAGTAATAAGGCCCTCGTCCATAGCAGGGAAAAATTCAGCACCAACAGTAAAGAGTAACCCTATAGATGTTACAAAGATAACAAAAGCCAACAAAATTGTTAATTTTTTGTGGTTTAATCCCCAAGCCAATATCCCACCATAGGTTTCCTCTACTTTAGTAAAGAAGGTCTGGAATCCATCCAATAGTTTTTTAGATAGGGTAGTTCTTCTATGGACCTCATGGGACAGCTTTAAAATTTTAGAGGATAACATAGGAACAATGGTAAGGGACACAAATAAGGATGCCAATAGGGAGAAGGTTACTGTCATGGCTAACTCCTTAAACAGCATAGATGTAATACCCTCTACAAAAACAATAGGTAAAAATACTGCCACCGTTGTGATGGTGGAGGCAGTAACAGCCATGCTTACCTCTCCAGCCCCTTCCTTTGCCGCCTCGATACGGGAGTAGCCCTCTTGACGGAAACGATAAATATTTTCTAATACAACGATGGAGTTGTCCACCAGCATACCCATGCCTAAGGCCAATCCTCCTAAGGTCATGAGGTTAATAGTAACCCCAGAAAAATACATAAGGGAGAAGGTGGCGATAATGGAAATAGGGATAGCTATACCAATAATAAAGGTGGTTCGTATATTTCTTAGAAACAGAAAGAGGATAATAATCGCCAGCAAACCTCCAATAATAGCGTTTTGAGCAACATTTCCAATGGACTGCTTAATATAGTCGGACAAATCAACAATCATGTTAAATTCAATGCCCTCCAGCTCCTGATCAAGCTTGGAAAACTCTTGATTAATTCTATTGGCAACCTGAACGGTATTGAAATCTGATTGTTTGTTAATAACTAAAATAATACTAGAAACCCCATTGGTACGAGATAAGCGATCGGCATCCTTAGGAGCTAGGGTTACCTCTGCAACATCCTTTAGATGAATAATACCACCATTACTTAGAACAATAGGAAGGTTTCTTATTTCTTCAATGCTTTTAAACTCTCCTAAGGTTCTAACCAATAGCTCCCGTTGTCCCCTCTCTACTAATCCCCCTGGAAGATTAAGGTTTTCACTCCGTAATATATTGGCAAGATGATTAACCGATAATCCGTACATTTGTAACTTAACAGGATCGGCTGTAATTTTCACTTCGTTTTCATAGCCCCCTGCTACTGTAACAGAAGCTACTCCAGGGAGACGCTCCAATCTACTTTTTACCCTATCCTCAGCAATACGCTGAATTTCTGACAGATTTTTATCTCCCGTAATAGCCATTTGTATTATAGGTAAGGCTCCTGGATCGATTTTACTTACTCTAGGAGTGGTGGCATCTTCAGGAAGAAAATCCTGAATCATATCGATTTTTTCCCGCATTTCTAAAGTAGCTAAGTCCATGTCTGTGCTATCATTAAATTGTATTACTACAACCGAGCTCCCCTCACTGGAGGTGGAGGTAATATTTTTTACATTACTGACGGTAGCCAATACCTCCTCTACAGGTCTAGTAACTAAGTCTTCTATTTCGTAGGGACCTACTCCTGTGTATTGGGTGCTGACAATAGCTACGGGAACATTAATATTAGGTAATAAATCTATGGACAGCTTTGTTAAGGAAACAAAGCCTAATAATAAAATAATGCAAATCACCATCACCGTGGTAACTGGCCGTTTCACCGATAAATGAGAAAGCTTCATTAGAACTCACCTCTAACTATGTTGACTTTGTAACCATCCTTTATAAAGTCCTGACCTTTGATGATGACGACATCTTCTGTAGTAATACCTTCTACTACTTCAATCAATTCACCACTATCTAAGCCCACCACTACATCTTTTCTTACAGCTCTTTCATCGGAAACTACAAAAACATAAAAGTTTCCACCCTCTTGAAGAACAGCATCACTAGGAAGGGTTACTACATCTGCTTTTTCATTGGTATTAATATAAATATGGGAAAACATCCCAGGTTTGATGATCCCTTGAGGGTTATCCACTTGTATTTTAATGGTGTAGAGTTGGGTCATAGGATCAGCCACTGGATTAATAGTAGTGAAGAACCCTTTTCTTATCTCATCGGAGATGGAGGGAATCACAAGGTTGACATTATCTGCTTCAATAACTCGATTAATCATCCCCTCTGTAACCTGTATAACAGCTTCAAGGGTGGATATATCTGTAATTGTCAATGCAGGCTGGGGGGATACCAAACCCTTTTCTTGAATTTGTAGAGAGGATACAATACCATTTATAGGTGCAGTAACAATGGTATTGTCTAAGTTTTTTAAGCTATTGGTGTAGGCAGTTTTGGCCTGTTCCAGCTGAGCTTCATAGAGGGAAAGCTGTGCTTGAGAGGCTTTCCTATTTTCATAATTTAATTTAGCCTGTTGATAGGGTATATCAGAAGCCATTAGTTTAGCCTGTTCATAATCCTGTTGAGAAACAGCCCCAGCCTTGTATAGCTGCTCTATTCTATCAAAATTTGTTTTGGCATTGTCGTAGTTCTTCTTAGCAGCTTCATAGCCAAGTCTAGCATTAGCTATTTGTTCTTCTAAAATCTCTTTCTGTAAATGATAATTTGCCAAACTGGTTTCGTAGGCCAACTGGGAAGAGGCTACATGGTCTTCAATGGACTCTCTGTCCAACACAAATAAAACATCACCCCTTGTGACATAATCACCAAGCTTGACGTTTAAGGTTTTGACCTCTAATAGACCCTGAATTTCCGGAATAACTGTGACAGCATCAACCGCCTGTAGCTGACCACTTAAAGTAATACTTTGGGAGATATCCCCTAACTGAGGCTTCATTACCTCTACAGCAAAGACGTTTTCTTGATCTGCTTGGGCTTTGAGGGCGGCATCACCGCTACACCCCATCAATAAAAGATTAAGTAAAATAAGAAAAAAAATAAGCAACGAAATCCGTTTTGACATTTTAAAACCTCCGTTCAATTAATCCGACCGAACAGTCAGTCTACCTAATTATAATTTTTTTGGTAAACAATGTCAACTGGTGGAAAAGCCTAAAAATGTAGAAATGGATTGTTTTTTTACAGAAAGAAATAATACCTATAAAAACAACCTTATATCTTGTGGATAAGGTTGTTTTTATTAACACCATTACCCACATGCTTGTCCCCTTCAAAAACCAATTATCAACAGACTTATGCACATTACCCACAGAAATCCTATAAACATATCCACATATATCCTAAAAAATAATGTTCAAAACCAAGAAGTTATGTAAATATTATAACTATAAATTGTAGTTATAGGGAATGGATTGGCAAAGGTTATTGTGAAATTCCGTATTGAAAATATCAGTAGCGATGATTTGTAAGAAATTTAAAATTCATCAAAGCATGAGACTTAACTCTTATTTTTCTTTAAATTATTAAAACATTATAAAATTATAAAGGGAAGAATCTTTTAATGAAGAATATATATATAAAGGCAGTGCATATGTTAAAGGAAGAATATTAAATATCCAGCATCACTATATTTTCACTTTCGAAGGGGGATTTAGTATGTTGAATGGCTTTAAAATAAGGGAAATGAGGATGAAGAAAGGTTATACCACCATGGATGTTTCAAAGCTTACCCATATCTCTAAAAGCTATATTGAGGAATTAGAAAGGGGCGATAAAAAGAATCCCTCATTTAATAAAATAGTATCCATAGCAGAAGCACTGGGGATTGTTATCGATGATTTAATAGTAAAATCCCAATCGTAAAATAAGGCTTAAATCACAGGATAAATCTCCTGTTTCTGAACTTTAGTCTTTAATATACTGTTTCAAAAAGAAGCAACAGTACTAGCAATCTATAGAAGATAAAATAGAAAAAATATAAGTTCTTGACAGCAGGGAAGCTATTTTCTGCTGTCTTTTAGTTTGGGTTAAGGTGTATAATAATTTAGGTAACAATTGAAGGCTTTTATTTGGTATAATAATACAAAAATCCAGCTTTAAACCATGGATTTTACAAAGAAGAGGTGAACCTATTGAAGAATAACAAACAGCCCAAAAACCAAAGACTACAAAAGAATACTGCAAAGGATAAGCATAAAACATTAATAGAATTGTATAATAAGGGTAAAGTTCATTATATAATAAAGCATGGGATCGTGAATTGGGGCATATCTACAGGTATTATTTTTATAATTCTAACAACTATTTTTCAAGGGGGTTTTTCCCTTAGGAAAATAATAGAAGGTTTTTCTAATCCCAATAATCTTTGGGTAATTGGAGGATTTGGTTTGGGGGGGATTGTTTGGGGAAGCCTTATGTGGAAATGGGTAGAAAAAGAGGCCAACAAAATTCAGCAGAAGAAAAAATAGCAGGATATAGAACAGGAGAGATATTGTGAAAAAAATAGAATTGATTGCCACTGCCGCCTTTGGTTTAGAAGCAGTGGTGGCTAGAGAAATTAAGGATTTAGGCTATGAGGACATTAAAGTAGAAAACGGTAGTGTTACCTTCACTGGAGATGAGATGGCCATTGCTAGATGTAATCTATGGCTAAGAACGGCTGATAGAGTTTTCATAAAAATGGGTGAGTTTAAAGCCACCACCTTTGAAGAATTATTTGAAAAGACAAAGGCTTTGCCCTGGAGCCACTGGATACCAGAGGATGGAATATTTCCTGTGGAGGGTAAATCCATCAGATCTCAGCTTGCCAGTGTCCCAGATTGTCAAGCTATTGTAAAGAAAGCTGTAGTAGAAAGCTTAAAGAAAAACTATAATACCACTTGGTTTAAGGAAGAAAAGGGGCAATACACTATAGAAGTGGGACTTTTAAAGGATGTTGCTACCCTCACCATAGATACCAGTGGGACAGGACTACATAAACGTGGTTATCGAACATTATCTAATAAGGCTCCTTTAAAGGAAACTTTAGCTGCCGGGTTGATTTTGTTAAGCTACTGGAATCCAGACAGGGTATTGATAGATCCCTTTTGTGGTTCAGGGACAATCCCTATAGAAGCAGCTTTAATAGGAAAAAATATAGCGCCGGGTATGAATAGAAATTTTGCAGCAGAGGAATGGGAGTATATTTCTAGAGAGGTATGGCGGGAGGCTAGAAAAGAGGCCCATGATTTAGCTAACTATGATAGACCTTTAAGGGTCTATGGCTCTGATATAGACGGAGAAGTATTAAGCCTTGCAAGACACCATATAGGAGAAGCTTTTTTAGAAGATGATATCCATGTTCAAAAACTTGATATAAAGGATTTAGGCTCTAGGTTTGAATACGGCTGTATTGTTTGTAATCCCCCTTATGGAGAACGATTGGGGGAAAGAAGGGAAGTAGAAAATCTTTATAAAACCATGGGAAAGGTTTTTGATAAACTAGACACTTGGTCCCATTATATCATCACCTCCCACCCTGAATTTGAAAAATTATTTGGAAAAAAAGCTGATAAAAAGCGGAAGCTTTACAACGGACGAATTGAATGTAACTATTATCAGTACTATGGTCCAAGACCTCCAAAGACCAATGAATAATGAATAATGAATAATGAAAACCTTAACTAAAAGGGTTTTAGGTTTAAAGAATGATTAGTCCTGTGAGAAATCCAGGGCTTTTTTCTTGTATAATTTGTAAATTTCTAAATGTTACGATATAATAAAACTATAAGTGCTGAAAATTCGGCAAAAATAGCTGAAAAACTGGCGGTGATCAATTGAAAAAAATCCTCACAAAAAGAAATATTGAGAAGGTGTTGGACTATATAGGGGAGGGGATACAAATTATTGACAAAAAGGGAAAAATCGTCTACTGTAATCTATCGGCAGCTAACCTAGACAATGTCAATAGAGATGAAGCTATAGGCAAGTATATATTAGACATTTATCCCTCCCTCACAGAGGAAACTAGCACACTTTTGAAGGTTATTAAAACAGGAGAGCCTATTTACAATTTTCAACAAACCTTTCTAAATTACAAGGGTTACAAAATTACCACCATAAATTCTTCTATTCCCATTATAGAGGAAGGAGAGGTTTTAGGAGCTCTGGAAATCTCTAGAGACATTACACAGGTAAAGGCCCTGTCGGAGAAGGTTGTAGACCTGCAAAAACGATTGTATGATGAAGAAACAGTAAAAAAATATGAGAAAAAAGGAACAGCAAAATATACCTTTGCTAACTTTTTAGGGGAAAGTAAGGAGATCCAAAGGTTAAAGACAAAAGCCCTTAGAGCAGCCCAATCTTTGTCCTCCATCATGGTATACGGTAGTACTGGAACAGGGAAGGAGCTCATCGTTCAATCCATTCACAATGCCAGTAGTAGAAGTAGTAAACCTTTCATTGCTCAAAACTGTGCGGCTATCCCCGCATCTTTATTGGAGGGAATATTGTTTGGAACTTCAAAGGGAAGCTTTACTGGAGCTGATGACCGACCAGGTTTATTTGAATTGGCCAACGGTGGAACCTTATTTTTGGATGAAATTAATTCCATGCCTATAGAGCTTCAGTCCAAGCTTCTAAGGGTACTGGAGGAAGGGACTATACGGAGGGTGGGGGATATTAGGACAAGGCCAGTAGATGTCCGAATTATTGCAGCAATGAATATGAACCCCATGGAGGCAGTGGAAAAGCAGTATTTGAGAAATGACCTTTTTTATCGTTTAAATGTTGTATCCTTAAAGATACCTGATTTAAAGGATAGGAAAGAGGATATACCTCTATTAGTAGATTTTTTCATTAAAAAGTTCAATAAGAAGCTAAAGAAACAGGTTGTAGACATATCCCCAAAGGTTAAGGAGATATTTTATGTCTATCACTGGCCTGGTAATGTAAGGGAGCTAGAAAACATTATCGAAGGTATTATGAATATTTCTGAAGATCAATTGATTACTGAGGAGGATTTGCCCTATTATTTTAAAAATCATCGATTTCAGGTAAACTCTGGGGAAAACAAGCAGAAAAAAGACATTTCTCTAAAAGAGAAACTCCAAGAAACTGAAAAGCAATTGATTAGAGAGGTATTACAGGATACAAAAGGAAATGTTACTACTGCTGCAAAACTACTGGGAATACCAAGACAGACCCTCCAGTATAAGCTACAAAAACACAAAATTAAGTAATTGCCGAATTTTTGGCAGTTACTTTTCTTATTAAAGCCCTTTCTTTTAAAATTTATATTCCTTTGTGGAAAAATTCTTCCTTTAAAGAGCTTTTTCTAATTAAAAATTCATTGGCATGAATATTGCATATTTTAAAAGGAAAGCTAGCCTCTTATCGTAACTTTTATAAAATGCCACTTAATTCAGAGGAAATTTCTCCTGCCACTGAATTTTAGCTAAGTTACTTCACCCAGTACTTGAACCGGCAATGCAATAAGTAAAGGAGGTAAGCTAACGGTAATACACTGTAGAATAAAGAAGGAGAATTGTTAATAAAAAGTACTTACTAATGAAAACCTATGTACAACCAACAAATATGAGGAGGTTATATAATGAAAAAAGGATGTCCATTTGGTACCCACAGAGTAATTGAACCACAGGGCGTTTTACCACAGCCAGCGTTAAAAATTGATAACACCATGGATATATATGACAACGAAATTTTAATTGATGTAAAGACGTTAAATATTGACTCTGCCAGCTTCACACAAATCAAAGAAGAAGCTCAAGGGGATTTAGAAAAGATTAAAGAAATTATGATGAACATTGTAGAGAGTCGTGGTAAACATCAAAATCCCGTTACTGGATCTGGGGGAATGCTTATTGGAACAGTAGAAAAAATTGGTCCAGCTCTAGAGGGAAAAACCCCTTTAAAGGTAGGAGATAAAATTGCTACACTGGTATCTCTGTCATTAACACCTTTAAAAATTCAAGAAATTAAGGAAATACGCAAAGATATTGATCAAGTAGATATAGTAGGAAAAGCGATTTTATTTGAAAGTGGTATTTATGCTGTTATGCCCGATGATCTTCCAGAGAATCTTGCCTTATCTGTATTGGATGTAGCTGGAGCTCCTGCTCAAACAGCCAAACTAGTAAAGCCCGGAGATACAGTTGTAGTTATAGGTGGCGCAGGTAAATCTGGAATGCTTTGTCTATACGAAGCTAAGAAACGGGCTGGTATTACTGGCAAAGTTATTTGTCTGGGTCACAGCGAAAAATCCATAGAAAGAGTAAGGGAGGCAGGTTTAGCAGATGTCTATCTTACAGCAGATGCCACTAATGCTGTTGAAGTAATGAACAAAATTAAGGAAGTCACCAATGGTGAAATGGCTGATATCGTTATCAATTGTGTAAATGTAGCCAATACAGAAATGGCCAGTATCTTAGCGGCAAAGGATGATGGTTTAATTTATTTCTTTAGTATGGCAACCAATTTTACAAAGGCAGCTCTTGGAGCTGAAGGAGTAGGTAGGGATACCACTATGATTGTGGGGAATGGGTATACGAAAGGTCATGGTGAAATCGCCCTTCAAGTTATGAGGGAAAGTCAGACTTTAAGAAAAATTTACGAAGAATTATATGCTTAATTAAATAATTCAGAAATTAAAGATAAGGAGGAATTAGATGCGTAACTTTAAAGATATAGAATTATGGAAAAATGTTACTGAGGAAGAATGGAATGATTGGCAGTGGCAGGTAAAAAATAGAATAACAACTTTAGAAGAATTAAAAAAAGTAATCAACCTAACAGAGGAAGAAGAAACTGGAATATTAAAATGTCTTGAAACCCTAAGGATGGGTATTACTCCTTATTATGCAGCACTAATGGATGAAAATGACCCTAACTGTCCTGTTAGAAAGCAGGCTGTTCCTAGAACGATAGAATTGATGAAGGGCAGTGCTGATATGGAGGACCCATTACATGAGGACGTAGACTCTCCTGTGCCAGGATTAACCCATCGTTATCCAGATCGTGTGCTTATGTTAATTACAGATATGTGCTCCATGTATTGTAGACATTGTACTAGAAGAAGATTTGCTGGACAAAATGATACAGGAATGCCTTTAGATAAAATCGATGCAGCTATTGAGTATATTAAAAATACCCCACAGGTTAGGGATGTCCTACTTTCAGGAGGAGACTGTTTATTGGTTTCTGATGAAAGATTGGAGTATATTATTAGTAAATTAAGGGCCATTGACCATGTACAAGTTATTCGTTTAGGTAGTAGAGCACCAGTAGTTATTCCCCAAAGAATAACACCAGATCTAGTTGGGATGCTGAAGAAGTATCATCCAATTTGGTTAAATACCCACTTTAATCATCCAAAGGAATTAACTGAGGAAGCTAAAAAAGCCCTCACCCTATTGGCTGATGCTGGAATTCCGTTGGGGAACCAATCGGTATTACTAAGGGGTATTAACGATTGTGTCCATATTATGAGGGATCTTGTTCATCAATTGGTTAGAAATAGAGTCAGACCCTATTACATTTATCAATGTGATCTTTCTATGGGGATTGAACATTTTAGAACCACCGTTGCTAAAGGTATAGAAATCATTGAAGGGCTAAGGGGTCATACCTCTGGATATGCGGTTCCAACCTTTGTTGTAGATGCACCAGGTGGTGGGGGTAAAATCCCTGTTATGCCAAATTATTTACTATCTCAATCCTCTAATAGAGTAGTTCTAAGGAACTATGAAGGGGTTATTACCACCTATACAGAGCCCAGTGCCTATGAAGAAAGCTGCAGCTGTGATGTCTGTACTGGGAAAAAAGATCATAAAGTCCATGGCGTGGCAGGATTGTTACAGGGGAACAAAGTGGCTCTAGAGCCAGCTAATCTAGAAAGACACGAAAGAGGCAACAAAGCATAAATCAAAAGCAATTAATAAATTTAACGATAATCTTCAAGGTAAAGGTAAAGGTTAAGGTTTAGGTTTTGAGTTTTACCTTAACCTCAGCCTCAACCTTAACCTTGTTCATGTTAGGAGGTGTAGGGATGCAGTTAATGGACTTAATTCGATATAAATACAAGACTGTTTCTGTAGTAGGTATGGCTAAAAATGCTGGCAAAACCGTTACCTTTAATAGGCTGTTGGAGGAAGCAGCAGAGAAAAATATCCTACTTGGACTGACCTCCATTGGCAGAGATGGTGAAGGTCAAGACCTGGTAACAGGAACAGAGAAACCCACAATCTATGTTATGGAAAATACCATTGTAGCCACTACAGAGGATTGTCTACTGAGAAGTGAAGCAAAATTGGAGATATTAGAGGTCACTGATTATGCCACAGCTATGGGTAGGGTAATTATCTGTAGAGTTAAGAGTAGTGGTATTCTTGAGATTGCAGGTCCTGACACCAATGCTGAAATTAAGGAAGTAGCTATGAAGATGATGTATTATGGTGCTGAAATTGTATTGATAGACGGCGCTATTAATCGCAAAACTGCAGCTTCTCCTGCCATTACGGAGGCTACAATTTTGGCCACTGGGGCGGTTGTCAGTAGAGATATCCATAAGGTGGTGCAGGAAACCCTTCATCAGGTAGACTTATTTAATCTTTCTCCATTAGAAGATGACATGATGGCTCTTTTGATTGATAGCCTCTTGGAGGATAAAGCCTACAGCATTGTCAATAATAAGGGTGAGGTAAAAAGACTAGATATCAAAACTGCAATCAATGGGGGCACGGTGATTGGTAGAGCTTTGGAAGAGGATAGTGCTTATGTAATATTAAGTGGTAGTTTAGTAAAGAAAACTTTAGAGGATATTATGACAGTAACAGATCTCTATAAAAATGTTACTTTTGTGGTGAAGGATGCTACAAAAATATTTATAGGTCCACAGGACTGGAAATTTTTCATCAAAAGAGGCTTCAATATAAAGGTGGCAGAAAAGATTAATACGCTGGTTGCTACCTTGAATCCTTACGCCCCCCAAGGTTATCAATTTAATCCTAAGGACTTTTACCAAAGAATGAAGGAAACCCTACCACTGCCAGTAATTGATGTCATGCTGGAGGAGGAATAAGATGCAGAATTTTCTTAGCGACGAAAAGGCAAGAGAAATTGGATTAAAACAGGTTTTGCAAAAACTCCCCACCCAAACCCCCTATGGCAAAGAGGTAAAAGACAAAATCGTCCCTTTCTTCTCTCAGGACGTACAAGATCTTCGTAAGGCTTTAAAGGATTTAGGGGTGCTACTGGAAGCTATAGAAAAAGATTATCAACTACTAAGGGAGTTAAAAAATCTTTTGGGAGATCTAAAGGATATTAAGGGATCTATTTATAGAGGAAAAACAGGTGAGGTATTGAATGAGGTTGAATTTTTTGAAATAAAAAAGCAGGTTATGTCTATGGAAAAACTGCGGAAATTTCTCCTGCGAGGATCTATAGGGATTGAGGCCTTTGAACTATTGTCTATGGAGGATTTGTTAAAGAAATTAGATCCAGAAAATACCGGTATTGAAACCTTTTATATATATGATGCCTATTCTGAAAAGCTAACAGCTATTCGAGGTAAGAAAAAGGAAATTGAAGGAAAAATTTTTCACAACAACAAAGAGGCTAAAGAAGATATTTTTAAGGAGTTTGCCATAAAACCCAAATTAAATGGTGAAATAGTTGTATTAAAGGAGGAAGAAGAACTACTGGAGAAGCTATTAACCTCCAATAAGGTCTATCAAACAGCAGAAAACTTTAAACAATTTATTTTTAGAATAAAACCATCAAAGGCATTAAAGGAATTAAAGGCGCAATCAGAGGATTTAAAGCTTTTAGAGGAAGAAGAAGAGTTTAAGGTTCGGCAAATGCTATCGAAAACAATAGGTGACAATGCCAGTAGCATATTGGAAAATATTAACACAATAGGCATGATAGACTTTATGATGGGCAAGGCTATACTAGCCCTTCAAATAAAGGGGGTAGCTCCACGAATTGTAGACGAACCCTTTATTTCTATAAAGGAAGGAAGACATATTGTGATAGAGGAAGGGTTAAAAAAGCAGGGCTTAAAGTATACTCCCGTTGATGTGACCTTGAAAAGAGGTGTGACTTTGATTACAGGGGCCAATATGGGAGGGAAAACGATAACCTTAAAAATGATGGCCTTAATTACTGCTATGGCTCAGCTAGGGCTATATGTTCCAGCAGAGGAGGCCGTCATTGGACCCGTAACCTTTATCTATTTTTCCTCTGGAGATCAACAGTCGGAGGAAAAGGGACTATCAACCTTTGGTGCTGAAATTGAAGCGCTAAATCATATCGTGGAAAGGGTTGAAGAAGGTGGTCTTATCCTCATTGATGAATTGGCAAGGGGGACTAATCCCCTTGAAGGCTACGGTATATCCAGAGGGGTTTTAGAATACTTGAAGAAAAAGCCATCCCTATCCGTTATTACTACTCATTTTGATGGTCTTAGTAATGTAGAGGGGATTAAACACTTTCAGATAGTAGGATTGAAGAATGTCTCAATAGCAACCCTGAAGGAGGAGCTTCAACAAAGGAAAGGCTATAGGGGCGTATTGGAAAAACATATGGACTATCGGTTAGAGGATAGAAATCAGCAAACAGGACCTCCAAAGGATGCTATCATGATTGCTAGATTGATGGGTTTAAAGGAAGAAATTATAGAAGAAGCACAAAAGTCCATAAGTGAAAGGGAGGGGCAAAGATGGTAAGCAAGTTAAATTTAAATGAAGAATTAATTCATAAGGCTAGGGGTGCTGCTGCTACTATTGCAGAGGATATACAAAGGTTTATTGATGAACACACAACAGTAGCAGTTGAAAGAACAATTGTCCGGTTATTGGGGATAGATGGTGTAGATGAAATAGATAAGCCTATACCCAATGTTGTAGTAGACCATGTGAAAGAGGGTGGGGGTCTAGCCAACGGCATTGCCTACTGGATAGGAAATGCTATGGTATATACAGGAAAATCTCCTCAGGAGATTGCGGAGGCTGTCAGTCAAAATCAAATAGATCTATTAAAAATTCCAGCCCAAGACAGCAAGGCTATAGAGGAAGCAATAAATACCATAGCAGAAAAAACTGTCAATACAATCAAAGCAAATAAAGAAAAAAGAGATAACTATTTAAACACTATTGGCGAAGGAAAAAAACCTTACCTTTATGTAATTGTAGCAACAGGAAATATTTATGAGGATGTGGTTCAAGCCCAAGCTGCTGTAAAGCAAGGAGCAGATGTTATTGCTGTTATCCGTAGTACTGGTCAGAGTTTATTGGACTATGTACCCCATGGTGCTACGACAGAAGGCTTTGGAGGTACCTTTGCCACCCAAGAGAACTTTAAAATTATGAGAAAGGCTCTAGATGAAGTAGGAGAGGAAGTAGGACGGTACATTCGTCTTTGCAACTACTGTTCCGGATTATGTATGCCTGAAATTGCTGCTATGGGTGCTGTAGAAAGATTGGATATGATGTTAAATGACGCCCTTTACGGCATTTTATTTAGAGACATTAATATGCAGAGAACATTTATCGATCAATACTTCTCTAGAATTATTAATGGTTATGCTGGGATTATTATCAACACTGGGGAGGATAACTACCTTACCACTGCTGATGCTGTTGAAGAAGCCCATACTGTTCTGGCATCTCAATTGATTAATGAGCAGTTTGCCTTGAAGGCAAGGATTCCCCAAGAACAGATGGGGCTAGGTCATGCCTTTGAAATGAATCCCAATGTTGAAAACGGCTTCCTTTGGGAGCTTGCTCAAGCACAAATGGCTAGAGAAATTTTTCCTAAGGCCCCACTAAAATATATGCCCCCTACAAAGTTTAAAACAGGGGATATCTTCAAAGGCCATATCCAGGATGCCATGTTTAATCTTATATCTATATGGACTAATCAAGGGATACAGCTATTAGGCATGCTGACAGAAGCTATTCATACTCCTCATCTCCATGATCGGGCCTTAGCTATAGAAAACGCTAAATATATCTTCAATAACTGTAGGGATCTAGGAGAGGAAATAGAATTTAAAAAGGATGGGATGATTCAAAGAAGGGCCCATGAGGTACTATACAAGGCAACTGACTTATTAGAACAAATTGAGAAGGAAGGACTTTTTTCTACCATAGAGGCGGGGAAATTTGGAGGAGTAAAGCGTTCTAGAACTGGAGGAAAAGGATTAGAGGGAGTAACAAAGAAGGCAGAAGGCTATATCAATCCCTTTATTGATTTGATGTTAGGGGGGAGAAAATAATGGCGATAGAAAAGGTAGATTTAACAAGAATAAAGCCCTATGGAGATACATTAAACGATGGCATGACTCAATTAAGCTTTACATTGCCCGTCCCCTGTGGAGAAGAGGCTAAAGAAGCAGCCAGAAGGTTGGCCTTAAAGATGGGTTTGGAAGAACCCAGTGTTGTTGAAGCTAAAGATTTAGGCATAGGCTATACCTATTTTGTCCTTTATGGAAAGTGCCAACATACTGTTGATTACAGCACTATAGAAGTATCGAAGGTAGATGTAGATACAATGGAAAAAGCAGAAGTAGAAGCTTATATTGAATCTAACATAGGCAGAGAGGTTGTTGTTATAGGAGCCTGTACCGGGACAGACGCCCATACTGTTGGTATCGATGCTATTATGAACATGAAGGGCTATAATGGTCATTATGGTTTAGAAAGATATAAAGGAATGGAAGCCTACAATCTAGGTAGCCAGGTACCTAATGAAGATTTAGTGGCAAAGGCTATAGAGCTAAAGGCCGATGTTATACTGGTTTCCCAGGTAGTTACCCAAAAAGATGTTCATATACCTAATCTAACTGAATTGGTAGAGCTATTGGAGGCGGAAGGAATTCGAGATAAGATCGTCCTTGTATGTGGAGGACCTAGAATTTCCCATGAATTGGCTAAGGAATTAGGATATGATGCAGGCTTTGGTGCTGGCTCCTATGCAGAGGATGTAGCTTCCTTTGTAGTGGAGGAAATTGTGAAGCGAAAGCTAGTGTAGGTTTTAAAAATATTTTATTGTTGAGCATAGGGGATTACCTTTATGCTCAATTTGTTTTTTGATAAATAAGCTATAGCCCTATTATGCTGAAATTAGAAAAGGGGTTGTGTCTATGGCCTTCTATTTGCATAAAAACCCCTTAGTTGGCAATACTTCAAAAAAACTATAGGAGGAAAACCATGGATAATAAAGAGGTTATTATTAAACAAATCATCGTTATTACAGATGGTCAATCTAATGTAGGAGGGAACCCTGTTGAAGTTGCTAGAAAGGCCTTTAAAAAAAATATTATTGTAAATACCATTGGCATTATGAATCAAAATCAACAGGAGGAGAAGCCTTTAGAGGAGATTGTGAATATTGCTGAAGCTGGAGGGGGTATATATGAGTATACCTATATCGATGAACTCCATCAAACGATGCAAAGTATTACCTATAAAACCGTTAACAAAACCATTCAAGAGGCAGTGAACAAGCAGTTAAAGGAAATTATCCATCAGGATATCAATGATATGAATCCAGCTGCTAGAAGTAAAATACTACATTACATTGATACCTTTTCTGAAGAAGTAGCTCTGCAAACCTGTATTGTTATGGATGCCAGTGGTAGCATGGCCCCTAAAATCCTATCGGCTAGACATAGCATTCTAGACTTAATGGAGTCCCTGGAATTGCGGAGGGGCAACTGCGAGATAGCTGTTGTAATTTATCCTGGGGAGGGAGGGGATTATTGTCAACTAATAAGCGGTTTTGGGGAAACTGTAGAGGATTTTGAGAGAAAAATTGCCATCATTAAGGCCAAGGGCACTACACCCACAGCCCCAGCCATTGATTATGCTATCCAACTTATTGAGGGCTATAACAGAATAGGGCTTCAGAAAGAACCAGTAGAACTAGAAGGTGCTATGGGGTAAAAAGAGGAGAGGTGAACCCATGGCTATATCCTATGTAAAGCATGCCACAGTAATTGAAGGTAAATGGAATAAGAATAAATACAAAGTAAAAAAAATTTTGGGGGAAGGTGGTATTGCTACTGTATATTTAGTAGAAGATATAAACAAAGGCAGAGACTATGCTTTAAAAATTACGAAGGATAGTATCTCCATCAATAGAGAATATGAATTATTGAAAAAATTTCATAAAGTTGATATCATTGTTAATGCCTATGAAATTGATGATTGGTTAGTGGAGCAAGAAACCTATTACTTTATTGTTCTGGAGTATATAGAAGGAACTACATTAAAAATGTATTGCAAAAAAAATAAACTAGAAAAAAATATAATTATAGGGATTATTCTTATTTTATTAAAAGGATTAGAGGCCTTTCATAGCGAAGAATATATTGTTGGAGATTTAAAACCAGAAAATATCATGATAGATAAAGCCCGCAGAAAAATAAAGCTTATCGACCTTGGAGGTGTGGTGAAGAAGGGGGATGCCATCAAAGAATTTACTCCCCAATACGATAGAGCCAGCTGGGGATGTGGCAAAAGGATATCAGAAGATTCCTATGATATTTTTAGCAGCATGATGATTTTTGTCAAGCTCCTTTTACAGGAGGAACTATACCCTAGAAAACAAAGTATCCAGGATATAATAAATAAATTGAAGAAGATGGACTTAGAGGGATGTGTAGAAGCATATATTAGTGAAGGATTAATAAAAAATGAAAAACCTTTACTTTATTTTATAAGAAGATTAAAGGTTTTGTATGATAGGGAAATAATAAAGCAACAATATAAAAAGTCATACTTAAGAAATAAAAGGGTTAATCATATGTTGACCATAAGTGTAATTTTTTTTGTTGTTACGATGATTTTTATATTAGTGGATTAAAAATTTTAAAGTTTTTAAAATAAAGGCTCTAAGTTTTAGATCTAAAAGGCTAGATCCTTCGATGTCTTCAGGATGATAAGTCTCTTAGACTTATACTAAAATTACAATTTAGTCTAAAATCAACAATGAAATTTAACATAGCCAAACTAAAGGGTAAATTTACAACAAGAAAAAGAATTTACATAATAAATGAGGGATGAATCTATGCTGGAACAAGTAATTAAGACAATAAAGAGACACGACCTTATAGATAGAGGAGATAAAATTGTTGTAGCAGTTTCGGGGGGGCCAGACTCTGTATGCTTATTGCATATATTACATAGCCTAAAGGAGGACTTTCAGTTGCAGCTATATGCTGCCCACTTGAATCACAATTTCCGTGGAATTGAAGCTCAAATGGATGCCCAGTATGTATCAAAGCTTTGTGAAGAGTTAAATATTTTAAGCTTTATTAAAAGTATGGATGTACCTAAATATAGTAAGGAAAAGGGATTATCCCCAGAGGAGGCTGGAAGGATTCTCCGATATGAATTTTTTCAGGAGGTGGTGGAAAAGGTAGACGCCTCTAAAATAGCAGTAGCCCATAATCAAAATGATCAGGCGGAGACTGTACTAATGAGGTTATTAAGAGGTACTGGAATTCAAGGTTTAACGGCTATTCATCATGGAAGAGGAAAAATTATTAGACCTTTATTGGATATCAGCCGCAGGGAGATTGAAGATTATTGCTTATTTCATCGGTTATCTCCTAGGATAGACGAAACTAATTTAGAACCTATTTATCACCGTAATAAAATTCGTTTAGAACTAATACCTTATATTCAGCAGGAATACAATCCTAACATTATTGAAAGTTTAGCCAGAACTGCTGAAATATTAAAAAAAGATAATGACTTTATTGAAGAAACCGTTAGAAAAGCCTATAATGCCATGAAAATATTGGGAGGAGAAGGGTGTTTAGAACTACCTATAGAAGGTATAAATAAACTACATCCAGCTTTGCAATCAAGAATATTTAGATTAGCAGCAGAAGATTTGGTTGGAAAAAAAGAAGCTTTAGAGTATAAGCATATACAAAATATTGTAGAGTTACTCCACAAAAACGAAACTGGCAAAAAGATTTTGTTGCCCAAGGGTATAATAGTAAAGATCAGTTATAATAAGATGATTTTTTCTACAGAAGATAAAGAGGAAGTCATCAACTTTTATTACGAATTAAGGGAAGATGATTCAATAAAATTAAATGAAGTTCAAGGAGAGATTGTAACAAAAGTACTGATGAAAGAAGAGGGAGTTACCATTAGTAGAGACAAGTACGTTAAGTACTTTGATTATGATAAAGTACAGGGTACGTTAAACGTTAGGAACCGAAGGGAAGGTGATCGTTTTTGGCCTTTGGGGTTAACAGGGAGTAAGAAACTAAAGGACTTTTTTATTGATTATAAAATAGATAGAAGTAAACGTCAGGAGATACCCTTAATCTGTGATGGAAATGAAATTATGTGGATAGTAGGTTATAGAATCAGCGAAAAGTATAAAGTAACCAATGACACTAATAAAATATTGGCAATAGAATACAAATCACTATCAAAAAAGGAATAATTTTTTACACTTAGGTTTAGTTGTTTTTAAATGAATAATGTGGTAAAATGTTTTAATGTAGTGTAAAAAGGTAGTCAGGAGAGGAGGACTTTTTTTGAGGAAATTTTTCCGAGGAGCTAGTTTTTATATATTAATTTTTATTATATTATTGATCCTTGTACAACAGTTTGCAAGACAACCCCAGCAAGTAGTAGATCTTGAGTTTTCAAGGGTATATAAAGAACTGGTAAACGGAAATGTAACAGAAATTAGTATCGTAGACCGTTCAATTGAAGGGGCATTGATAAACAATAATCAAACAGTGTATTTCAGATCCTTTATACCTACTGTATTTAGTAATGAGAGATTTACAGAGATTATAGAGGAGCAAATGGAAAATCAATTAAAGGTAGAGGGAGCACAACCTCCAGCAACCCCTTGGTTCATTGAATTGTTGCCTTCTATTTTTATGATATTAATTTTTGTTGTATTTTGGTTTGTATTTATGCAGCAATCCCAAGGTGGCGGGAATCGAGTCATGTCCTTTGGTAAAAGTAGAGCTAAGCTCCACAAGGAGGATGATAAACATAAAACCACCTTCGACGATGTAGCGGGACTAGATGAGGAAAAAGAAGAACTTGAAGAACTGGTGGATTTCTTGAAAAATCCCAAGAAATATATAGAGCTTGGGGCACGGATTCCTAAGGGCATTTTGATGATAGGCCCTCCTGGAACAGGGAAAACCTACTTAACAAAGGCTGTAGCCGGAGAGGCAGGCGTACCCTTCTTTAGTATAAGTGGTTCAGACTTTGTGGAAATGTTTGTTGGTGTTGGAGCCTCCCGTGTTCGTGATTTATTTGAACAAGCAAAGAAAAACTCACCCTGCATTATTTTTATTGATGAAATAGATGCTGTTGGTAGAAGAAGAGGTGCTGGTTTAGGTGGAGGTCATGATGAAAGAGAACAAACCTTAAACCAACTACTAGTAGAAATGGATGGCTTTGGTATTAACGAAGGAATTATCATTGTTGCAGCCACCAATAGACCTGATATATTAGATCCTGCCCTGCTACGGCCAGGTCGTTTTGATAGACAGGTGATGGTGGGAGCTCCTGATATTAAAGGTCGTGAAGCTATTCTAAAGGTTCACTCAAGAAGTAAGCCCTTAGATAAGGATGTAGATATAAAGGTATTGGCTAGAAGAACACCTGGATTTACACCAGCTGACATTGAAAATCTCATGAATGAAGCAGCGTTGTTAACTGCTAGAAGAAATGAGAAAAAGATCAGAATGGCTACGATAGAGGAAGCCATCACTAAGGTAATAGCTGGAGTAGAAAAGAAAAGTCGTGTTATTAGTGAAAAGGAAAGAAAACTTACAGCTTACCACGAAGCAGGTCATGCAGTGGTAGCTACATTGTTGCCTAATACCGATCCTGTCCATCAAGTGACGATTATTCCTAGGGGTAGAGCTGGTGGGTTTACGATGATTTTACCAAGCGAAGACAAATACTATGCTACCAAATCTGAGATGGAAAGTCACATTGTTCATCTGTTGGGAGGTAGAATTGCAGAAAAGCTTGTACTTCATGATATTAGTACCGGTGCTCAAAATGACCTTCAAAGGGTATCAGATATTGCTAGAGCCATGGTTACTAAATACGGTATGAGTGATAAAATAGGACCAATGGCCTTAGGCGGCGGTGATGAGGAAGTATTCCTAGGAAGGGATATTACTTCAAAACGCAACTATTCAGAGGAAGTAGCATCTGAAGTGGATCATGAAATTAAACGTATTGTAGATGAGGGTTATGAGAAAGCAGAAAATCTTTTAAGAGAAAATATGGATAAACTTCATATTATAGCCAAGGCATTGCTGAAAATGGAAACATTAGATGCTGACATATACAAAAAAATCTTCCATGGCGAATTAATAATAGAAGATGAAGATACGGTAGAAGATGTTGAAAATAAATTCAAAGCCTTAAAAGCTCAAGAAGTTGAAAAGCCACAGGATGATAAAGAAGACCAAGAAGAAACTTCAATAGACAACCAGGAAGAAAATCAAGAAAAGGATAATTCTGATAACCATAAACCCAAAGATGAATAGGTAAAGGACTAAAAGCCCTAGGGATAAAACTCTAGGGCTTTACTTGTTCTAAAGCCCATAGAAATATATATTGGGAAGACCTATGGATAATTATAATTTCCAAATATTCTAATGTTTAAATATTTTCAATTTTTTAAATATATAGTTGCAGGATTCATAGAAAATCTGTAGAATAACAAATAGAGACCGAAAACATTGCAATATATATTTCAAATTTTAAAATTTTAGAGAATAAAATTAGAATTATAGGAAAATTATTTTGTCTAAAAAGTTGATAAAGTATCTATTAGGTTTGTACTAGGAAAGCTGTATAATTATAATTGAAACTTTATTTCAAATAATTACGAGGGGGGCAATAAGATGTTTGAAAAGGAAAAGTTAGAAGCATTGAAGAAAAATGAAATTGACTGGAATGACAATAAAGTTGAAAAAAGTTTAGAAAAATTTCCCGAAAGAAAAAAGGAATTTGTTACAGGCTCAAATCAAGAGGTAGATAGACTTTATACGCCTACTAATTTAGAGGATTTTGATTATGAAAAAGATTTAGGGTTTCCTGGAGAATATCCTTTTACTAGAGGGGTACAGCCTACTATGTACCGTGGAAAATTTTGGACCATGAGACAGTATGCGGGCTTTGCTACTGCAGAAGAATCCAATAAAAGATATAAATACTTGTTGGAACAAGGGCAAACTGGATTATCTGTAGCCTTTGATTTACCTACTCAAATTGGCTATGACTCTGACCATGCTTTATCAGAAGGTGAAGTAGGGAAAGTTGGAGTTGCCATTGATTCTTTAAAGGATATGGAGATTTTATTTGATGGTATTCCTCTTGATAAAGTTAGTACATCCATGACCATTAATGCTCCAGCATCTGTTCTATTGGCTATGTATATAGCTGTAGCAGAAAAGCAGGGAGTATCTTCCCATGATTTAAGAGGAACCATACAAAATGATATATTAAAAGAGTATATAGCACGGGGGACTTATATATTTCCAACAGAACCATCGATGCGGTTAATTACCGATATATTTGAATATTGTTCAGAGAGTGTACCTAAGTGGAATACCATCAGTATTTCAGGCTACCATATACGGGAAGCTGGTTCTACTGCTGTTCAAGAGGTGGCCTTTACTTTAGCAGATGGTATTGCCTATGTAGAAGCTGCTATTAAAGCGGGGTTAGATATAGACAAATTTGCTCCTAGATTATCTTTCTTCTTCAATGCACATAATGATTTGTTGGAAGAAGTTGCAAAGTATAGAGCAGCAAGAAGACTTTGGGCAAAAATTATGAAGGAAAGGTTTGGGGCCAAGAATCCAAAATCTATGCAATTAAAGTTCCATACACAAACAGGTGGGTCTACACTTACAGCTCAACAACCGGATAACAACATTGTTCGTGTTGCTATACAAACCTTAGCAGCGGTTTTAGGTGGAACGCAATCCCTACACACCAATTCTAAAGATGAGGCTTTAGCTTTACCAACTGAAGAATCTGTAAGAATTGCCCTAAGAACACAGCAAATCGTTGCCCATGAAAGTGGTGTGGCGGAAACCGTCGATCCATTGGCTGGTTCTTATTATGTTGAGAGTTTAACCAATAAGATAGAAGAGGAAGCAATGGCATACATTAATAAGATAGATGATTTAGGAGGGGCAGCAAGTGCCATTGATAAAGGATTTATTCAAAAAGAAATTATGGATAGTGCTTATGAATACCAAAAGCAAATTGAAAGTGGAGATAGGGTTGTTGTAGGTATGAATAAATTCCAAGTGAAGGAAGGGGCGCCAAAGGGGTTATTAAGAGTTGACCCAACTGTTGGTGAAATGCAAAAAGAAAAAATTAATCAATTGAAGGCTGAAAGGGATAGTAAGTTGATTGAAGAAAAACTAATAGCCCTTAAGGAAGCTGCTAAAGGTAAGGATAATTTAATGCCATATATTTTAGAAGCTGTTAAGGCCTACGGGACATTAGGAGAAATTTGTGGGGTTTTAAGAGAAGTGTTTGGTGAATATCAACAAAACGTTATTCTTTAATATAGAGATTGAGGAGAAAATAAAGGAGGTTCATGATATGGATAGACCTATAAGAGTGTTAGTTGCAAAGCCTGGGTTAGATGGACATGATAGAGGAGCAAAGGTAATCGCTAGGGCTTTAAGGGATGCTGGAATGGAAGTGATTTATACAGGATTAAGATTAACTGCAGAACAAATTGTTCAAGCTGCTATTCAGGAGGACGTAGACGTTGTAGCATTAAGCATTTTATCTGGAGCCCATAATCATTTATTACCAAAAGTAGTTGAATTATTAAAAACTGAAAAGGTTTATGAGGATATATTAGTAATAGGTGGTGGAGTTATTCCAGAGGAGGATATACCTTATCTTAAGGAAAAGGGTATAGCAGAAATCTTTACACCAGGAACTCCTACAACTGTAACGATAGATTTTATTAAAGAGAACCTAAAGAGAGCTTAAAGCTGGGAAATAGGAAGGTGGAAAGTATTTCCCCCTTCTTTGTGCTTTAAATTAATTATGAACTAGGTGGTGCAAGCATGGATTTAGCAGAAAGGTTGTTAAAAGGTGAAAAAAGAGCTGCTGCCCGTCTTATTACAATGGTAGAAAACAACGATGAAAAAGCCGTAGAACTACTATCTAAAATTTATAGTTATACAGGTAATGCTAGAATAATAGGTATAACGGGTCCTCCTGGAGCAGGAAAGAGTACTCTTACTGATAAGTTGACAAAGAGACTTAGACAGGAAGATAAGAAGGTAGGGATTATTGCTATAGATCCCACCAGTCCTTTTACAGGAGGATCTATTCTAGGAGATCGTATCCGCATGGGGGATTTAAATACTGATCCAGGAGTATTTATCCGTAGCATGGGAGCTCGAGGTCATCTAGGAGGACTTTCTAGAGCTACCCAAGGAGCGGTAAAAATTTTGGATGCCTATGGATTGGACTATATTTTAATTGAGACAGTGGGTGTAGGTCAATCGGAGGTAGACATTGTTAAGGCAGCGGATACTGTTCTTATGGTAATGGTACCTGGTCTAGGAGATGATATTCAAGCTATTAAGGCGGGAATTATGGAAATAGGGGATGTCTTTGCCATCAATAAAGCTGACCGTGAAGGGGCCGATAGAACCAAAACAGAAATTGAGATGATGCTGGATTTTAACCATGGAGACTGGAGACCACCGGTGACGAAGGTGGTTGCCATCAATAACGAAGGTATAGATGATCTAGTGGACAATCTTAATAAGCATATGAAGTACTTAGAAGCTACCGGTAAATTAATGGAACGAAGAGTAAAAAATAGTGAAATTGAAATAGTGGAATTAACTAAGCAAAATCTTATGAGTCGGGTACTAGGCAGCGAAGAAAAGCGGGATGAAATCCGACTGTTGGCTGAAAGGGTGGCTAAAAGAGAAGTAGATCCCTACACCGTCAGCAATGAAATGATAGAAAAAATAGTGAATAAGGATCAATAAAGGAGGGTTTTTTCATGAAGGTAGGAAAAGTAGATCATATAGGTATTGCTGTAAAAAATCTAGATGAAACCTTAAAGTTTTATGAAGATATATTAGGGTTAGAGTGCATAGGAACAGAAGTGGTGGAGGAGCAAAAGGTAAGAGTGGCCTTTTTACCTGTAGGGGATACAGAAGTTGAACTCTTGGAATCCACTGAAGAAGATGGACCTATTGCAAAGTTTATTGAAAAAAAGGGGGAAGGTATTCAACACATTGCCTTTAGAGTGGATAATATTGAAGAAGCAATAGAGAGCATGAAGGCAAAGGGTGTAAAAATGATCGATGAAAAACCTAGATATGGTGCGGGAGGTGCTAAAATAGCTTTTTGTCATCCTAAAAGTACCAATGGTGTTTTAGTGGAATTGAGTGAAAGGTAACAAAATTCAAAAAATTATGTTATAATACAAATTGTGGAGTTCCATAACAAGTAATACAATTGGGAGGGTGAATTATGACGGTTAACAAGCTCGAAGATCTTCGCCAACGAAAATCAAAAATTGAGTTAGGCGGCGGAGAAAAAAGAATTGCTGATCAGCATGAAAAAGGGAAATTGACAGCAAGAGAAAGAGTCAATCTATTATTTGATGAAGGAACCTTTGTAGAAATTGATGCTTTTGTCAAGCACAGATGTACCAATTTCGGTTTAGAGAAGGTTGAAGCACCAGGGGAAGGTGTAGTAACAGGATATGGTATGGTAGAGGGTAGATTGGTTTATGTCTATGCCCAGGACTTTACTGTTCTTGGAGGATCATTAGGACAAATGCATGCCCAAAAGATTTCAAAAGTGCAAGACATGGCCTTGAAAATGGGAGCACCTATTGTAGGCATGAATGATTCTGGTGGTGCTAGAATTCAAGAGGGTGTAGATGCATTATCTGGCTATGGCAATATATTTTATCGTAACACCATTGCTTCTGGCGTTATACCCCAAATCACAGCAATCATGGGACCATGTGCCGGTGGGGCGGTTTACTCTCCGGCGTTAACAGACTTTATCTTTATGGTGGATAAAACAAGTCAAATGTTTATTACGGGACCACAGGTAATTAAAACAGTAACTGGAGAGGAAGTAACCGCTGAAGCCCTTGGTGGAGGTATGACCCATAACCGTACCAGTGGTGTAGCCCATTTCCTAGCTCCAAGTGATGAGGATTGTATAACAGAAGTTAGAAGATTACTTAGCTTTTTACCATCCAATAATATGGAAACAGCGCCAATATATGATACAGAGGATGATATTAACAAAATCATCGAAGAATTAGATGATATTATCCCAGAAAGCCCAAATAAGCCCTATGATATGAAGCAAGTTATTGAAAAAATTGCAGATGATGGAGACTTCTTTGAAGTTCAACCCTACTATGCAACCAATATGATTACTGGCTTTATTCGATTAAACGGTCAATCTGTTGGAATTATTGCAAACCAACCAAAGGTTTTAGCGGGATGCCTAGATATCAATGCTTCTGATAAGGCAGGAAGATTTATTAGAACCTGTGATGCATTTAATATACCATTGTTAAATCTAGTAGACGTACCTGGATTCCTACCAGGAACTAGTCAAGAATATGGTGGTATTATACGACACGGTGCAAAAATGCTTTATGCTTATAGTGAAGCTACTGTACCTAAGATTACATTGATTTTAAGAAAGGCCTATGGCGGTGCCTATATAGCTATGTGTTGTAAAGAATTGGGAGCAGATGTAGTATTGGCATGGCCAACAGCAGAGATTGCTGTTATGGGACCTGAAGGAGCGGCTAATATTATCTTCAGAAAAGAAATTGCTGATGCAGAGGACCCCCAAGCTGCAAGAGCGGAAATTATTGCAAACTATAAAGCTGAGTTTGCCACCCCATACCAAGCTGCACAAAGAGGTTATGTAGATGATGTCATTGAACCATCGGCTACTAGACCTAGATTAATCGATGCTTTAAATATGTTAGCTAGTAAGCGTGAGACACGCCCACCTAAAAAGCATGGTAATCTACCAGTATAGGCCTATGGGAATCGAAAAAAGAGGTGATCAATAGATGAGCTTAATGGAGAGAATGAAGGTAGCTTCAGACTTACAAAATATGTCTATGGGTGAAAAGCTTTTTGGTGGTATCCAAGTAGCTTTATTTGGAATAGGAATTGTGTTTGTAGCACTATTTTTACTATTCCTCATCATTAAGGTTTTAGAAACATTTCTATATCAAGCAGGCAAAGCGCCGGTGACAAAGGAAACTGATAAAGTTAAAGCACCTGTTAAAGTAGAAGAAGACATGGAGGAGGAAGCTGTGGATGATACACAGCTAGTAGCCGTCATAACAGCTGCTGTTGCTGCTAGTCTTCATACTTCAACCCATAATATCGTTGTTAGAAATATTGTCAGAGTTCCTGATACAACGCCAGCCTGGGGTAGATTAGGTCGAATACAACAGGTTAATAGAATGCAATAAACCTTTTTGTCAATTTATTAGAAGATTCAATAGCTATAGTGATATAAGCCTTTAACAAAATCGGTGTGCAAATAAAAAGGACTATGTATTAAGGAGGAAGTGTACAATGAAAAAGTTTAATATAACCGTAAATGGTGTTAGTTATGAAGTGGAGGTAGAAGAAATTAAGGACGGAGCACCAGTACAAGCTAGACCAGCAGCACCGGCACCAAAACCAGCAGCAGCTCCAGTGGCGGCACCCAAGCCGGCAGCAGCACCAAAGCCAGTAGCAGCTCCAGCGGCAGCGACAGGTGCCACGACGATTGAAGCACCGCTACCAGGCAATGTTTGGAAGGTACTGGTAAAGGAAGGTCAAGAAGTGAAGGAAGGGGACGTACTTATTATACTAGAAGCTATGAAAATGGAAAATGAAATCTATGCCCCAGCCAATGGAACTATAGCAGCTGTACATGTTGCTGAAGGTGCATCTGTAAATGGTGGAGATGTATTAGTATCCTTGAAGTAGTAACATCAAAATTCATTGAAAGGAGATGCACAAATGGGTCAAGTACTATTAGAGTTCTGGGGAAGTACTGGTATTCCTAGTATAACCTGGCAACAATTAGTGATGATTATAGTTTCCTGTGTGTTACTATATTTAGCCATTGGTAAGAAGTTTGAACCATTGCTCTTGGTTCCAATTGCTTTTGGAGCTTTAATGACAAATCTACCCCTAAGTGGTGTTATGGATGAAGGTGGACTTCTCTATTATTTTTACCAAGGGGTTAAATTGGCGGTATTCCCACCTATTATTTTTCTAGGGGTTGGAGCCATGACAGACTTTGGTCCTCTAATCGCTAATCCTAAAAGCTTATTTTTAGGGGCAGCAGCTCAGTTCGGTATATTTTTTACTTTTATTGGGGCTATTATGATGGGATTTACAGGACAGGAGGCCTCCTCTATCGCTATTATTGGTGGAGCTGATGGTCCTACGGCGATTTTCTTAACATCTCAGTTAGCCCCCCACTTGCTAGGTCCTATTGCAGTGGCGGCTTATTCTTATATGGCATTGGTGCCAATTATTCAACCTCCTATTATGAAGGCTCTTACTTCCAAAAAGGAGCGTATGATTAAGATGCAGCAGTTAAGAACTGTATCTAAACTAGAAAAGATTTTATTCCCTATATTAGTAACAATCGTTGTATCACTATTGCTTCCATCAGCTACTCCGTTGGTAGGGATGCTGATGTTCGGTAACTTAATTAAAGAAACCGGTGTAACGGAACGTATTTCTAAGACCGCCCAAAACGAATTAATCAACATTGTAACCATCTTACTAGGTCTAGCGGTTGGAGCTACAGCTGAAGCTGAATATTTCCTACAATGGGGAACTATTCAAATTATCGTACTAGGGGTTATTGCTTTTGGCGTAGGTACCGCCAGTGGTGTTTTATTAGGAAAATTTATGAACAAACTTATGGGTGGAGATGCTATTAATCCATTGATCGGCTCAGCAGGGGTTTCAGCAGTACCAATGGCAGCTAGGGTATCCCAAACAGTTGGCCAAAAAGAAAATCCAAGCAATTTCCTATTGATGCATGCTATGGGACCTAATGTTGCTGGTGTTATTGGTTCTGCAGTGGCAGCAGGAGTGTTGTTATCTTTGTTCTAAACGAATTTCATCTAAATTACATAAAATCTAAATTACATAAAGAGGGTGTGTTTATCACATCCTCTTTTGTGTTAGAATAAAATGAGACTATATAACATTATGCCGTTGTATTGGAGAGGATAAATTTGAAGGAAAAAATATTAAAGGAACTTTATGATCGCAAAGGGGAATATGTGTCTGGAGAAGAACTAAGTGGAAAATATGGGGTTTCCCGCACGGCTATTTGGAAGCATATGAATAATTTAAAAAAGGAAGGCTATAGAATAGAAACCACCCATAAAAAGGGGTATAAATTAATTGAAACCACCGATAGATTAATAGGACAGTCAATAAAGGTTGCTTTGAAAACTAGATATATAGGTAATAAAATTATTGATTTCGACACCATTGATTCTACTAATAGTTATGCCAAGGAAATTGCAAAAGAGGTTCTTCATGGGACCGTCATCATCAGTGAAGAGCAAACAGGAGGCAGGGGAAGAATGGGTAGAAGTTGGACTTCACCCAAGAGTGAAGGTATTTGGATGTCCATTATATTAAAGCCTGATATCCCTCCTATGGAAGGAATGAAGATGACTCAGATAGCAGCGGCTTCAACATGTTGGGCTATAAGAACTGTAACTGGATTGGAGGCTTACATAAAATGGCCCAATGATATAGTCATTGATGGAAAAAAGGTTTGTGGTATTCTGACGGAGATGGCAGGAGAGTTAAATAAAATTGATTATTTAATCGTTGGAATAGGTGTTAATGTCAACATTGAAAAATTTCCTGTTGAATTTAGAGATATTGCCACTTCTTTAGTTATAGAAAAAGGAGAAAAGGTGGATAGGAGAACCATTGTCATTGAACTACTACAGCAGTTTGAAAAATTGTATATGGATTATATAAACTGTGGGACATTGGAAAAATCTTTAGCTATTATTAGAAATTATTCTGCTGTTTTAGGTAAGTCTATAAGAATACTTAAGGGTAACCAAGAGTTGAGGGCAGAGGTGATAGCCATAAATGAAGAAGGGCTATTAAGGGTGAGACTGGAGGATGGTAAGGAGGAACTGTTAATCTCTGGGGAAGTATCTATTCGTGGCTCTGAGGGATACATATAAAAAACAGTTGAAATACAAAATAGAAATTGGTACAATGAAACAGTAAAACAGCTAATATCTACAGGAGTTAGACTGTTATACAATTACAAATTTATTTTATATTGTCCGGTATCGTCGCTGAACTGGAACGGAGGTGCTTTTTATGTCAATCAGTAGTAAAGTATTGAAAGGTAGTGGAAGTGTTGCTAGAGGGAACAAAATTTCTACGAAAAAAATGGCTGTTGCAGGTATGCTGGGGGGGTTCTCAGTAACATTAAGCATGACACCCATAGGGTACATTCCCATCCCCTTCTTTGTAGGAGTAAATGCAACTACCATGCATATCCCCGTCATTATAGGAGCTATCTTAGGAGGTCCGATGATAGGGACATTTGTAGGTATGATATTTGGTGTCAGCAGTTTTCTGAGGGCTACAAATCCATTTTTTGCCGATCCTCTGGTAGCCATATTACCAAGACTGTTGATAGGTATTATCACCTATTATACCTATAAGCTAACAAATAATCCTATTATAGCAGCTATACTAGGTACCATTACCAATACGCTAGGGGTACTGTCCTTAATTTATTTAAGGGGGTATTTACCTAGGGAAATTGTGTTGGGAATAGCTGGTACTAATGGAGTAGCAGAAGTGATTGTTTCTTCCTTAGTAGTATATGCAGTTGTAAAGGTGGCTAAAAATGTTATTAACGTTGAATAGTATATAAATTTTAAGAAGGTGAATAAATGATTTTAGTTTTTGATGTAGGAAACACCAACATTGTATTGGGGTTATATAAAGACAATGACTTAATAGAATCCTGGAGAATTGCTACGGATAAAGATAAATCCTCCGATGAATATGGTATTTTAATACACCAGCTTTTTCAATATAGTGGTAGAAATCTAGAGGATGTAGAGGATGTAATTATGTCCTCCGTAGTTCCCAATATTATGTATTCTTTGGAGCATTCCATTAGAAAAGTATTTAATATTGAACCTTTGGTTGTAGGTCCTGGAGTAAAGACTGGGATGGATATTAAGTATGATAACCCTAAACAGGTGGGAGCCGATAGAATTGTCAATGCAGTATCTGCCTTTGAAAAATACGGAGGACCCTTAATTATAGTAGACTTTGGTACCGCCACTACTTTTTGTGCTATATCCCCAAAAGGAGAGTATTTAGGTGGTACAATTGCTCCTGGTATTAAGATCTCCAGTGATGCTCTATTTCAAAGGGCTGCAAAGCTTCCTAGAGTGGAATTAGTAAAGCCAGGAAAGGTTATTTGTAAAAACACTGTAAATAGTATGCAGGCAGGTATTATCTATGGTTATGTAGGTTTGGTGGAATACATCATAAAAAAAATGACAAGAGAACTAAAACAGCAAGACGTTAAGGTTATTGCCACTGGTGGACTTTCCACATTAATCGCCAGTGAAACAAAGCATATCCATATAGTAGACAAAACCCTAACTTTAGATGGGTTAAAGATTATCTACACCAGAAATAAAGAAGAACGCAAGGAAAAAATAGCAACTGAAATAGAGCTTAGAGAAATCTAAGCTCTATTTTACTTATTTAGCAATAATTGATATAATGTTTTAGAGATTAAGATTCAAACTTTTCGAAATACTTAGGTTGATTTTTTATTCTCTTACTCATATGAAGAGAATAACTTTTAAAAAACATTTAAGGAGGAAAAGATGATGAAGGAAATTGTAATTGCTAGTGCAGTCAGAACCCCTATTGGTAGCTTTGGTGGAAGTTTAGCAGATGTTTCAGCTGCTGATTTAGGTGCCATTGCTATCAAAGAAGCTTTAAAAAGAGCAGGTGTAGAGGGCCATCAAGTGGATGAAGTGTATATGGGATGCATTCTACAGGCTGGTGCAGGTCAGGGGGTTGCTAGACAAGCTTCGATTAAAGCCGGGATTCCAGTAGAAGTACCAGCTACGACAATTAATATATTATGTGGTTCCGGGTTAAGAACTGTATCGATGGCAGCTCAAACTATTATAGCAGGGGATAATGATATTGTTGTTGCTGGAGGAACAGAAAATATGAGCCAGTCTCCCTATCTACTACCAAAGACAAGATGGGGACAAAAAATGGGAGACGGTAAAATAATAGATTCTATGGTTCATGATGCACTGACAGACGCCTTCAATAATTATCATATGGGAATAACTGCTGAAAACCTTGCAGAAAAATATAATATCACTAGAGAAGAGCAGGATCGATTTGCTACCGAAAGTCAAAATAAGGCAGAAAAAGCTATGGCTGACGGAAGATTTAAGGATGAGATTGTAACAGTGGAAATTCCCCAAAGAAAAGGAGAGCCTCTGCTTATTGATACAGATGAATATCCTAAGGCAGGAGTAACCATTGAAAAACTAGGGAAGCTAAAACCAGCTTTTAAAAAGGATGGCACCGTTACTGCAGGAAACGCATCTGGTATCAATGATGGTGCTGCAGCCCTAGTGATTATGTCGAAGGAGAAGGCTGATGAGCTAGGAATTAAGCCTTTAGCAACCCTAGTTTCCTATGGAAATGCAGGGGTGGAACCTTCTATTATGGGAATAGGACCAGTACCTGCCACACAAAAAGCTCTAAAAAAGGCGGGACTGACTATAGAGGATATGGATTTGATTGAAGCAAATGAAGCCTTTGCTGCTCAAGCGTTATCTGTAGCCAATGAATTAAAATGGAACCCTGAGAAGGTAAATGTAAATGGAGGAGCAATTGCTTTAGGACATCCTGTCGGTGCTAGTGGTGCTAGAATATTGGTTACTCTATTACATGAAATGATTAAAAGAGATGTCCAGTATGGATTAGCTACTTTGTGTATTGGTGGAGGTATGGGTACCGCTGTTGTTGTGAAACGATAGATAATTTATAGGAGAAACAGCCTATTTATAAGGGATTATGAATAGGCTGTTTTTTTATAACCACTAGAAAATTATATACTTTGCAAAATTGTGGATTAGTTTAAACATAAGTTCCATCAATTCTTTTAATTCATGTTTTAAATAAAAGAATTGATTTAATTTCTGTTATTGGTTTCAACAAAAGTAGCTTCTAAATTTTAAAAACCATGACTTTCATCTAGGGAAAAGTACATACTATAAGTAAAAACATTTGAGTATTAAAGAAAAATCTATTAATATAGAAGGGACATAATCGCAGTGAGGTGAAGGTAATGAAGATTGATAATATAACTTTGAGCAATAATGTTTTTTTAGCACCTATGGCAGGTGTGACAGATTTGCCTTTTCGGTTAATTTGTAGAGAAATGGGATGTGGCATGGTTTATACGGAAATGGTCAGTGCTAAAGGTCTGTATTACGGAGATAAAAAAACAGAAGAGCTTTTAGCTATAGAAGACGATGAAAAGCCAGTTGCCTTACAAATTTTTGGCTCTGAACCAGATATTATGGCTAGAGCAGCCTACAACTTAAACGATAGAGAAAACATCATTTTAGATATTAATATGGGATGCCCCACCCCTAAAATTGTGAAAAATGGAGATGGTAGTGCTCTTATGACAAATCCCCATTTAGCAGGAGAAATTGTTAAAGCTGTTGTTAAGGAATCGGTAAAACCAGTGACAGTAAAGATTCGAAAAGGATGGGATGATCAAAGTGTTAATGCGGTAGAAATAGCGAAGGTGCTGGAAGATAGTGGTGCTAAGGCAGTGGCCGTTCATGGTAGAACGAGGGAACAGTTTTATTCTGGTAAGGCGGATTGGAATATTATAAAAAAAGTCAAGGAAGGGATAAGTATTCCTGTTATAGGGAATGGAGATATATTTACTTTAGAGGATGCAATCAATATATTTCAAGAAACGAAGTGTGATGGTATTATGATTGGAAGAGGAGTCCAAGGCAATCCTTTTCTATTTAAAACAATTAATCACTATCTAAACAAAGGAGAGATCCTCTCAAAGCCAACTATACAAGAGGTAATAGATACAATTTTTAAGCATATGGAACTAGTCATTAAACATAAAGGTGAATATGTGGCTGTTCATGAAATGCGAAAACATATTGCATGGTATCTAAAGGGATTTAAAAATGCTGCAGAAGTTCGAAGAATTATTAATACTACAAAATCTATAGAGGAAACGAAGAAAATACTAACAAAATACCTAAATGAATTTTAGTAGGATTACCTTATTAAAATTTGTATAACTCTACCCTAAAGGTTAATAATAGAAATACATTTATTTCACATGCTTTTAAGGGAGGGATAGAAGCTATGAAAAGAATTGTTAGTGTTAGTATAGGAAGTTCACAGAGAGATAGCTCTGTAGAGGTGGAAATCCTAAATGAAATATTTAATATCGAAAGAATTGGCACAGATGGTAGCCTAAAGAAGGCAGTAAAACTTATCAAACAATTAGACGGTAAAGTAGATGCTTTAGGTATGGGGGGGATTGATCTTTACTTGTGGGATGGAAAGAAGCGTTATACTATCAGGGAAGCTATGGCCTTAAAAAGAGCAGCCCAAATAACCCCTATAGTAGATGGCTCGGGCCTAAAAAACACTTTAGAGCGTAGGGTTATTGCCTATCTAGGGGATAAGGATATGATAAATTTCAAGGAAAAAATTACGCTAATAACTTCTGCCTTAGATCGCTTTGGTATGGCGGAAGCCATAGAAGCCTATGGAGGAAGATTAATTATTGGAGATATTGCCTTTGCATTGGGATTAAATATACCTATGTACTCTTTAAAGCAGATACAGTATATTGCTAGAGTAGTTGCTCCTGTCCTATGCCAACTGCCCATTAAGATGTTATATCCAACTGGAGGCAAACAAAATACAAACATTAAAGGAAGAGTAGAAAGATATTATCAAGATGCTCATATAATAGCAGGAGATTTTCATTATATTAAACGTTATATGCCTCTAATTATGGAAGGAAAGATTATTATTACCAATACTGTAACAAAACAAGATATTTTAGAATTAAAGAAAAGAGGCGTGGTTCTATTAATTACTACTACACCTCGATTAGGGGATAGATCCTTTGGTACCAATCTTATGGAAGCCATTATGGTTTCCTTTATAAAGCAAGGAAAATACAGTAGCTATGATGAAGTGATAGATGCTATGGATTTAAAACCCAGGATGGAATATTTAACTACCCAGCCCAATATGGATTAAGGATTAATAATAAAAGCAGGAATTAACCTTTGATTATGCTTGACAATTTAAAAATGCTAGCTTATAATATCTACAATATATTTAATTGGAAAGCACTGTAAAAAGGCAGTGCTATTATGATGCAAAGATAGCGAAATGACACTTAATTAACGGCTGGTTTAATTGTTACTAAGTTGTAGTCAAACTACTTTATGAAGCATTTGTTCTCCCACTTTGCTTAAACGATGATCCGAATCGCTGCTTTAGTGCTAACTGCTTACACAGAGTAAATGGGGGAGTACTAGCAACACATCAAAGGATAAAATTACCATTATATAATAAGAATAAATTAGTTATAAACACATATATTATCAAAACATATCATAGGTATGTATTAGCTTTCGACATCATAAATTCAAACAGATGGAGTTGGGTTTTTATAGTAACGAGTTAGTTGGATAAATACTTTCATAAAGGAGAGAGATAAGTATGACGGATAAAGAAGTTGTTTTAACGGCTAAGGGGCTAAAGAAAATAGAAGATGAATTAGAACATTTAAAAACCGTAAGAAGAAAAGAAGTAGCAGAACGTATTAAACAAGCTATAGCCTTTGGGGATATAAGCGAAAATTCTGAATACGATGAAGCTAAAAACGAACAGGCTCAGGTTGAAGAAAGAATTATGAAGCTTGAGGGCATGTTAAAAAAAGCTAGAGTTATTGATGAGGACGACATTAATATAGAACAAGTAAGTATTGGAACGACAGTACAGGTAAAGGATCTGGAATTTGATGAAATTGTAGAATACACCATTGTTGGTTCTGCTGAAGCAGACCCTTATGAACTAAAAATATCTAATGAATCACCTGTAGGAAAAGCTCTTTTAGGAAAAAAGGTGGGGCATATCGTAGAGGTACAAATTCCCGATGGAACTACAAAATACGAAGTATTAAAAATTGAAAAGGGAAATATAAATGATTAATCTATAATAAAACTACATATTATCTATCAGGAGGGTGGACAAACCAATGATAAACAATCACGGTGAAGAAAAAAGCTTAAACGAGCTTTTGCAAATACGTAGAGATAAACTCAACCATTTAAAAGCAATGGGAAAGGACCCATTCAAAATAGACAAGGTGTATGTAACCCATTATAGTCAACAAATAAAAGAACACTTTGATAATCTTGAAGGTCAAAGAGTAACCATAGCAGGAAGAATTATGGCTAAAAGGGGACATGGTAAAGCTAGCTTTATTAATCTTCAAGATAAAGATGGGCGTATACAAGCCTATGTAAGAGAAGATGCCATAGGACAAGAATCTTATGAATTATTTGTTGAATATGATATGGGAGATATTATTGAGATAAAAGGAGATGTTTTTAAAACACAAAAAGGAGAGATATCGGTTAAAGCCTTTGAAGTTCGATTGCTAACTAAATCTCTGCAAATACTTCCAGATAAATGGCACGGGTTAAAGGATCCAGATTTAAGATATAGACAGAGATATGTTGATTTGATTATAAATGAAGATGTCAAAAAAACATTTTTGGTGCGTACTCAAGCAATAAAAGCCATTAGAGAATTTTTAGACAAAAAGGGCTATATAGAAGTAGAGACCCCTATATTAGATACTATTGCTGGAGGAGCCAATGCAAAGCCCTTTATTACCCATCATAATGCACTAGATATTGATATGTATATGAGAATTGCTACAGAGCTACACCTTAAAAGACTAATTATTGGCGGTTTAGATAGAGTTTATGAAATAGGAAGAATCTTTAGAAATGAAGGGATGTCTATTAAACATAACCCTGAATTCACCTCTATTGAGTTATATGAAGCTTATGCAGATTATAATGATATGATGGAAATAACAGAAAATATAGTTGCTTATGTAGCAGAAAAAGCGCTGGGTACAACTAAGATAGTTTATCAAGGAAAAGAAATAGATTTGACACCTCCTTGGAGACGTCTTTCTATGATCGACGCATGTAAAGAATATGCTAATATAGACTTTAATGAAGTTAAGACCGATGAAGAAGCTAGAGAAATTGCTAGGAAATTAAAACTAGAAGTAACAAAGGATATGAAAAAAGGTCATATCATTAGTGAGGTTTTTGAAGAATTTGCTGAACAACACCTAGTGCAACCAACTTTTATTACGGGACATCCTGTGGAGGTTTCTCCGCTAGCAAAAAGGAATCCCGAATGTCCTGAAATCACAAATCGTTTTGAAGCCTTTGTTAACACCTGGGAGATAGCTAATGCTTTCTCAGAGCTTAACGATCCCATTGATCAAAGGGAAAGATTCATGGAACAATTGGCTCAGAAGGAAGCTGGAGATGAAGAGGCGCACCCATTAGATGAGGACTTCTTAAATGCTCTTGAGGTAGGGTTACCACCTACAGGAGGTTTAGGTATTGGTATAGATAGATTGATTATGCTTTTAACAGACTCACCATCTATAAGGGACGTTATATTGTTCCCAACTATGAAACCATTACACAAAGAGGATTAGGGTAACCTAATCCTCTTTAAAATTTTTATAAGCAATTAGGAAATTATCAATATACCTAATCTGTCAATAACTTTAAACGTAAGTTGCATCAACTCTTTCAATTTATGTTTCAAACAAAAGAATTGATTTAATTTTTGTAACGGTTTAGTTGTTTCACCTAAATTCGCCTTTTAAACCTTCCAAAGGAAGAATTTCTTACAAATTAGGTATATTATAATGAACATTATACAATAAAATGGAAGTGTATAAGGGTTTGACATGATGGAGAGTATATGGTATAGTATTATTTGTCGTCAGGAGATGCAAGAAGAAATTACCAGTACAGATCTTGTTGACAGATGAGTAATAAATTGATATAGTATTTCAAGTCGCCGGAAGTTGAGGGGTGACGGGAGAGTAAGTTAACACTTGGGAAAAGAAGAGATTAAGAAAAACTTTTAAAAAAGTGTTGACATAATATCTGGGATATGATATAGTAGTAAAGGTCGTCACTGAGAGGCGGCGATAAAAAATGCAAAATGTAGAATGAAGAAGGTCTAAGACCTTAAAAAGAAAATGGAATTAGTTTTTAATTTTACATTTTAAGTTTTGAATTTATAAGAAGGTCCTTGAAAATTAAACAGTATAGATATTAAGCCAGCAAAATACATCCATCAAAAAGATGGAACCCAGAAATTTTTTATTAAGAGTTTGATCCTGGCTCAGGATGAACGCTGGCGGCGTGCCTAACACATGCAAGTCGAGCGGTCCAACACTCAACTGAACTACGTTCATTTAAGTATTGGAATGCAAAATAAAGAATTAAAAATGCAAAATGAAAACCAAAAAACAAAGAAAAACAAACAAAAAACTTTACAGAAACGAAAGGTTTTCAATTTTTAATTTTAAATTTTCCATTTTAAATTCACGAAAACGAAGCGTAGCTGAGTTGAGTGTTGGATAGCGGCGGACGGGTGAGTAACGCGTGGGCAACCTACCTTGTACAGGGGGATAACAGTGGGAAACCATTGCTAATACCCCATAAGACTACACTAGGGCATCCTAGAGTAGCCAAAGAACATCGGTACAAGATGGGCCCGCGTCTGATTAGCTAGTTGGTGGGGTAAAGGCCTACCAAGGCGACGATCAGTAGCCGGCCTGAGAGGGTGACCGGCCACACTGGAACTGAGACACGGTCCAGACTCCTACGGGAGGCAGCAGTGGGGGATATTGCACAATGGGGGAAACCCTGATGCAGCGACGCCGCGTGAGCGAAGAAG